>CAKUHK010000040.1:0-20216 GCA_934655965.1 uncultured Collinsella sp. | reverse complement strand
AGCGAGGTCTATGCCGCGCACGATTCGGGTAAGGTGGTCAACCCCATCTCGATTCAGGGCCAGATCGAAGGCGGCGTGCTCATGGGTATGGGCTATGCGCTGACCGAGGACTGGCCGCTCAAGGACTGCGTGCCCCAGGCCAGGTACGGCACGCTCGGGCTGTTCCGTGCGCCCGAGATTCCGGATATCCACGCCATCTACGTGGAGAAGGACGAGCTACTGCCCGTGGCATATGGCGGCAAGGGTATCGGTGAGATTGCAACGATACCCACAGCGCCCGCCGTACAGAATGCCTACCGCGCGTTTGACGGCAAGCTGCGTCCGGATCTGCCCATGGTGGATACGCCGTACAGTCGCGTTCGTAACCGCGGATAGGGTAGAGCGCGGACGGCATTGCTGACGGGCCGTCCGCGTTCAACATCAACCGCATATGCAGTGCCTTTGGCCCCGGCTCCATCGCGAGTCGGGGCCTTTTGTTTGGAGCGGAAACCGCGTCCCGGAATCCGGCTCCAGAGTGGGATGCGCTTTCCGGACGGGCCCTCAAGCGGAAACTGCATCCCGGAATCGATGCCCAGAGTGGGATACGCTTTCCCGTAGAGCCTCAAGCGGAAAATGCGTCCCGGAATCGATGATCGGAATGGGATTCGCTTTCCGGAACAGCCCTCAAGCGGAAACTGCATCCCGGAATTCATGCTCGGAATGGGACACACTTTCCTTTTGACCCTCTAGCGGAAAGTGTGTCCCGGAATCCTGCCTCAGAAAGGGACGCAGTTTCCCTTTGGGAGGGGTTTCGGAAAGTCTGTCCCGTTCCGAGTGTTCATTCCGGGACGTTGTTTCCGCCAGAGCGTTCAATGGGAAAGCGTGTCCCAGATTGGCAAGATGCGACGCGGCAATGCGTGGCTCAACAGCCCCTACAGGTCAACCTCGTTGAGCCATGTCGGCAGCGCGGTTTGCCTGACCCCTGCCGTCTGCAGCTTATTCGCGAGCACTCCTGCCGAACGGACTTCGCTCATGGTAAAGCGGATGAGCGGATGACCGTAAAGCGACAGATGCGCCTCGCGCTGACGTTCGGCCACGAGCACTTCGGTCGCGGTTTGCCCGGCGAGTATGGTCTGGTCGGTATATTTGACGAATCCGTCGAGCTCTCCCAGCGTGAGCTCCCGTGCCTGGCGCTCCCACGCAAAATCTGTTCGCATGGACGTGGTCGAATCGAAGGGGTCCGTCAGCTCGTATTGAAGCCGGTCAGGCGCAAAGCCCGTCTCGATCATGACGGCTCGGGCGACCGATTCCCCGCCGCTTTCGGCGCGCGCGTCGGTGTGTTGGAGCGTGGTGAGCGCCGTGCGAATGGCGCGACCATTGCGAGAGCTCGCTCGTTGCTCGACGGCCTCCATCAGTTGCTCTCGCGTAAGGCCAAGCTTTGAGATTGCCGAATCGGCAATGGGCATACCGTCGGCAAAACCGGTCTGAAGCAGGCAATCTGTCACTGTTTGGATGGGCGGCGTGAGCGATATGCCGGCCCTACGCACTGTGTCGGCTGGCTCAATTTGGTGCCGCTGAATATGCGCGCCCGGGCGAGCTGATGGTTTTGTGGCGCTGCAGACATGCACGACGTTCAGATGCCGCCACGAGACCTCGAGGCCTAGCAGACAGGCGGCCGAAAACGAGCAGAACGTCCAATCGGGGTGGATGATCGCAAGGGCGCGGATAATCTCGCAATGACGCTGTGCCCGGTTGAGTTCATCCCAGCGCGTTTTGCGCGCAAACAGTCCCGGTATGGGCGAGGCGACCGTGCTGCCGATGCGCCGAAGGAGCGCTTTTCGGATCGCTGTGCTCGGGGGAATAAGGCATCGTCCCTCCTGCTCGGCTTGGTTCAACAGTTGGTCGATGATTTGGTCGTTGCAATGCGCCATGGGCTACCGCCTCCTTTTTGGGGTGGCAAAAACGTACCAGCCGGAACTTGCCGCTCAGCTGACCAAAAGCTGACCAAAATCTAACCATGCAGGTAGATGGCTTGTTTTGACGTCATTTTTTGAAGCCGAATCGGTGGGCGGTAATCGGCACCCGTGAACGGTAGCTAGTTATGAAGGCCTGGTAAGTTTAGGGACGTGTACTTTTCCAAAAAAGAGCATTCTATCAGCTGTTTTGTGTTTCTAGATCGCATGTTTGAGGGCATGTGATATGGGCGGCGGATCTTCGCCTGTGTCGGCGGAAACTGCGTCCCAGAATTGCCGCTCGGAATGGGACAAGCTTTTCGGAATGGCCTTCAAGCGGAAAGTGTGTCCCGTTCTGGGCCCCGATTCTGGGACACGGTTTCCGCTAGGCATGCCATCCGGAAAGAGGGGACCGTTTTGAACACTCAATCTGGGACCTGCTTTCCGGAGGCGGTTGTTTGTGGCGGAGTGCCAATTACGTTATAGCTAGCTATATTATAAACAGCTATAATATAGCCAGCTATAACGTAGAGGATAGAAGGTGCGCCCATGTTTATCGGCAGAACAGCAGAAATGTCCGAGCTCAACCGACTCTACAACTCTGATTCGTTTGAAATGCCCGTGATTTACGGTCGCCGCCGCGTGGGCAAAACGCGTCTCATCACGGAGTTCATTCAAGACAAGCGGGCCATTTACTTCCAAGCGCGTCGCACCAATGCAGAGGCGAATTTGCAGTATTTGAGCCAAGCCATGCTTGCCGACCGGACAGGTTCAGCAAGCCTATCGTTTCGAAGCTTTGACGAGGCATTCGATGCACTGTCCGCCATGTCTCGCGACAGCCGCTTGGTCGTTGTAATCGACGAATACCCTTATCTTGCTCAGTCGTGCCCCGAGGTCAGCTCGCTGCTGCAGGAAAAGATCGACCACTTGTACAAAGAGACCAAGCTCATGCTTATCCTGTGCGGGTCGTCGCTTTCGTTTATGGAAGAGCAGGTGCTGGGCTACGAGAGCCCGCTCTACGGCAGGCGAACGGCGCAGTTCAAAATCATGCCGCTCGACTTTTTGACGACGCTCGACTTGTGGTACAGCATGGATCGCGAGGACGCGGCAGTTTGTTATGGCATGACGGGCGGTATTCCCGCTTATGTCGAGAAGATTGACCCAACGGTGTCGCTCAAAGACAACATCAAGCGCCTGTTCCTTAACCCCTCGGGCTATCTCTTTGAAGAGCCGAGCAACCTGCTGCTACAAGAGTGTCGCAATCCCGAGCAATACGACGCCATTGTGCAAGCAATTGCCCAGGGGCGCTCGAAGCTTTCGGAGATCTCTGGTGCCGCGGGAATCCCGGCAAGCAACGTAAAAATGTATGTCGATAAGCTGATATCGCTTGGCATCGTCGAGCGCGAGTTGCCGCTCAACGAGACGAGCAACAAGCGGACTGTGTACCAGCTGTGCGATCAGATGTTCAGGTTCTGGTATCGGTTTGTGCCGCAGAACATCGGGCTGATCCAAAACGACATGGCCGAGATGACGTACGCGCGCATCGAGCTGCATCTGTCCGACTATATGGGTATGGTGTTTGAGCTCATTTGCAAACAGTATGTGTATGAACTTGCGCGTGCGGGCGAGCTCGATGTGGTGTCGGCAACGGTTGGCCGTTGGTGGGGGACGGACAATCGAACGCGCACGCAAGAAGAGATTGATTTGATTGTCGATGACGGGGAGGGCGCGGCGCTTTTTGCAGAGTGCAAATGGCGTAACGAGCCGGTGGGCGAGGATGTTCTTGAAAAGCTCGTGTACCGAAGCGAACTCTTTAGGCGGCAGCATAAGAGCTATGTGATCTTCTCGAAGCGCGGCTTTACGCAGGGGTGCCAGGAAGCTGCTGCGAGCAGGGGAGATGCCAGGCTGATTTCGTTTACCGAGATGTGCGAGCGGGGGCAGCTCTAACTCAAGGGCAAAGACCTGTTCTCGAATGGTTGGGGCGGGGACCTTCTTTTGCCGCGCCTGTTGCCGGCGGAAACCGCGTCCCAGATTTCGGCCTCAGAGTGGGATGCCGTTTCCGGATCGGCCCTCAAGCGGAAACTACGACCCGGAATACCGGCTCAAAACGGGATGCGCTTTCCCAACGGCGCCTCTACCGGAAACTGCATCCCAGAATCGAGCCTCAGAGAGGGGCGCATTTTCCCGAGGGCTCTCAAGCGGAAACTGCGTCCCGGATTCGACGCCCGGAATGGGATTCATTTTCCAGCAGAGGCCTGGAGCGGAAAGCGCGTCCCAGAATCCGAGCAATTCGGTGGTCAAGTGGTTGAGCGAACGTCGCGCCGAGGACGCCAGGCGTAAAACCTACATTGAAAGTGGCGTAAAACCTACATTGAAAGTGGCGTAATACCTACATTGAATATGGCGTAAAAACTACATTGAAAGTGGCGTAAAATCTGCATTGAGAATGGCGTAATTTCGCATATCGCATGATGGAGAGGGGTGTCCGTCTATGGACGCACCAAAGAGACTGACCCAAAAGGGGTACAGGCCCCGGCTCATAGAGGAACGCCTCGACACCCTTATGCGGGCGTTTGGCTGTGTGGAGATCAACGGCCCCAAATGGTGCGGCAAGACCTGGACGGCGCTCTCTCGCTCGGCGAGCGTCTCCAGGCTCGATGAGCCTGCGCAGCGCGCGGCGGCAGAGGTCGACCCAAGCCTGGCGCTCATCGGCGATGCGCCACATCTGGTCGATGAATGGCAGGAGGTGCCCGAGGTTTGGGATGCCGCCCGGCGCTTCGTGGACGCGAGCGGCAACGAACGCGGGACACTTTTGCTCACGGGCTCGACCGCGCTCAAAAGCGAGGGGCGCAGCCATGTTCGTCATTCCGGCACGGGTAGGATCGCCCGTCTGTCAATGCGCCCCATGACCCTGTGTGAGTCGGGCGACGGCGAGCCGCTCGTGTCACTGGCAAGCCTCTTTAAGGGCGAGGGTTTTGCCCCTCAGCGTCGCGAGAGCACGGTGGATGACGTCGCCCGCTGGTGCTGCAGGGGCGGTTGGCCTGCAAACCTTGGGCTTTCGGATGAGCTTGCGCGAGAGGCGGCAAGCCAGTACGTGCGCTCGGTGCTCGACGTCAACGTGCTGGACGAGGGCATGTCGCCCGAGCTTGCACACGACCTTTTGCGAGCTCTTGCCATGAACGAGAGCCAAGCTGTCACGTACAAGACGCTCATAAAGGACGCCTCATACGGTGAGGCGGGCCCCGACGAGAGGACCATCGTTGCGTACCTGGACCTCTTCAACAGACTCAAGCTGACCGAGGACCTGTGCGGGTGGGAGCCGCCCATGCGCTCGAAGGCCCGCGTTCGCGTGCGCCCCAAGCGCTACTTCTGTGACCCGTCGCTTGCGGCGGCATTACTGGGGGCTACCCCTGAGCGGCTGCTTGGCGACATGCAGACGCTGGGGATGCTCTTTGAGAACCTTGTCCTGCGCGACGTGCGCGTATTCCTTTCCACTTACGGCGGTGTCGACAACAGCGTCCATTATTACCGAGATGAGAAGGGCCTTGAGGTCGATCTGATCGTTGAGCACGACGGGCGCTGGGGAGCCATCGAGGTCAAGCTGAGCGAGTCGAAGGCAGACGACGGAGCGAGAAACCTCAAGGCGCTGGAGAGGAAAGTGCTCTCCAACCCAGCCGCACAGAATGCTGCGCCGGCGTTTTTGGCGGTCGTGGTTGGAAAGGGGAGCATCGCCTATACGCGCGACGACGGTGTGACGGTGATCCCCATGGCGGCGCTTGGGGCGTAGTGGCTTTGCGGTGTGGGGGCGCGGGGTGCCAAGGCCTCGTAACCGAAAAACCAATTGTTAAATCCGACGCCCATGGGTAGAATGGTGTCGACGGCAGCCCAAGTTGGGTAAGCTGGGCAGCGCCGTTGCTTAGATTAGGGGGTCAATGCCTTAATGGCGTCGACCCCTTCTGCTACGCTTCGAACACTGCTTGAGTGCCTCGGTAAGTCCGATAAGCGCCGTGAGGAGCGAGACCAGAGCGGTCAGGAGCTTCACGAAATCAATCAGATCGGTCATGGGCATCACCTCCCGTCGCATGGAGGGCGCTGCCCGGCACATGGAGCTGCCGTCAACAACAGCCATTCTATCAAATTGCACCTAAAAATACGAATGTCTGTTCGATAATAACAACAAGGTGAGACTCCCAAAACGCAGTTTCCCACAAGGGCGCCAGAGGGCCGTGCTGGGCGCTTTCATGTCCGCACGGGCGCCTATCCTTACGGCAATGTAGCCGCCTGTGTAACGAGCGGCAGTTGACGGAGAAAGGCCCTGACCGTGCCAGACAAAAAGACGCCGGGTGTCTCGGCTATCGATACGACGAACTTTGCGCGCCAGATTGCGCTCGACTTTGAGTTTGCGCCGGTGCCAAAGCAGCGCCAGCGCCGCGGGCTGCGTAACGAGATTATCGAGGTCGGTGCCGTCGAGCTCGATAACCGCGGCAACGTGATGGGCGAGTTCTCGCAGTTTGTGCAGACGGAATATGCCGAAGGCGTTGCGTATCCCGTCCGCGAGCTCACGGGGATATCGGCCGTGGACACCGCAATGGCCGATCCACTCTACGTGGTGATCAAAAGGTTTAACGATTGGATCGGTCGCTACTCCGCCCAGGTGGTTTGCTGGAGCGGGGCGGACCGCCGACAGCTTTTGACCGAGTGCCAAGCAAAGCGCATCGACCTCGCTGCCTTTCCTGCGGACTGGGCCGACCTGCAGGCGTTTTACACCTCGATTATGGATGTGGGCAGCCACGGGTGTGTCTCGTTAAGCGATGCGGCAACGTGGTTTGGCATCGATTTTGATGAGTCGACGGGTCACGCCCATAGCGCCCTCGCCGACGCACGCGTGACCGCCAAGTTGCTCAAACAGGTGATGGACGGGGACTACCGCGTGAGTCCGCGCGCCCAGGAGGTCCGTCAGCGATGGGGGATGGGCGAGCGAGCCCAGACGCGCCTCTCCAGCAAGTGCCCCGAGCTAAGCGATCTGCTACTGAAGCTGAAGGCGGAGGGGAGGTAGGTCTCTTGAGAGCGCCATTCGGTTTAGCAGGGCGGGGCCGCAAGCGCGACTCTGCCCTGCTGTTTGAATCAAAGCGTCAGCCAGTATGACGAGCTGCTTGGTCTGCCTGCCTACACCTTCGCGATCCCGCGCGCCGCGCTCAGCAGCTCGTATTCCCTCTGGCTCCACTGGCGCAACTCAGCCGCGTGCACGGCGTCGCGACATAGATCCAGAAACACCTCGGCGCCCTCGCAGAAACACTTGCGGGCAAAGTCACCCGAGCCGTCCGCGACGCACATGCCGTCGGCAAAGAGCTTCCAGCTGGACGGCTCGCGCGAGCTGTCTCCGGACAGCTTGATTTGCAGCACGTGCGGGTTGCCGGCGGCGCAGAGCTCTTCCTCGAGCTTCTGTACCGTAAAGCGCATCTGATGGGCGAGACTGCTTTTGACCATGGCCGAGGCATAGCCGCTCGGCTTATCAAGAAGATGCATGTGATTTGGTTTGACGACCAGGTTGTGGAAGTTGCGCTCGCTGCGCACGGAGAAATTGTCCATACGGACTCCTTTCATCGATGTTGGCAGGGCCACCGTGCCTCTTGGCCGGTTGGCGTCGGGATCGTGGAGCCAACTCTCTACCCCGACTCTGGATAAAACGCGCCCGCTCCTTGCGGACAAGAGGGAGTCTATCAACGCACGCGGACAGAAATCAACCCCACGCGATAAAGAATGCGCGGGGTTGATTTGGTTTACGGCTCTCAGTTTCTGGCTTCTGTTACTCGTCCCCGTCGTTGGGGTCGCCTTCGAGATTGTTGATGTCGAGGTAGTCGTTGCTCTCGTCCTCTTGTTGCTGCGTTGCCGATTCGGACTCGGCGGGGCCGCGGAACAGCTGGAATCCCTCAAACGCGATGACGCCAAGGAGCGCCACGACGATTGCTGTAAAGATAATCTTTGCTACTGGATTGAACTCAGAAAAGCGTGGCGATTCTTCCTCGGCGTAGTAGTCACCAAAGTAACCGTCGGCACTATCGGTATACGAAGACGTGGGGACGGCTTCCGCATTGGTGTCCGGCTCGTATTCGAAAGTAGACGCGGCGACAAGAGGGTTGACCGGCTCGTTGAACGTCGGCACGCCGGCCGAGGTCTCGTCTAGATCGGCCGCCGCCCAAGAATCGAAGGCAAACTGACGGGTCGCAAAGTCGTCCAGATCTGCGACAGGCTGTTTGGGCGCAACGTGCTGCGCCGCAGCGAGAAACGCCGCCGTCTCGGAGGGATTGCTAGTCGAGTGGGACCCGCCGCCCATGAGTTCGTCGGCGGTCCAGGGGCGGTCGTCCATCACGTCATCGAGGCTCAGCGCAAAGATACCGTCTTCGCCCTCGTCAAACGCGTGGCGTGCGTGCGCGCCGCTTGCCGGAGAAGCTCCGCGGCCGTTGCGCAATGCGTTGCTCGACCCCATCTTGTTCCATCCTTTCGAACTGTCTATCTCATCGATTATATGGAACTTGCCTTGCGGCGGACTCTCGGATTCGTGCATTCCTGAACTCGCGCCCAAAAGGGGAGGGGTGCAGGCGCGCTGCCTACTTATCGCCGGCAGCCGCCTTGGCCTCGTTGAGGTAGCTATAGAAGCTGTACTTAGAGATGCTAAAGAACTCGCAGGCGCGTTCGCTCGACTTGGAGATAAGGAAGGCGCCGCGACGATCGAGGTAACCAATGGCGCGGATGCGCTCGTCTTTGGTCATGAGTGCCGCGGGCTTGCCCACAAACTGCTCACACTCGCGCAGAAGGTCCTCGAGCAGGTCGCCGATGTTTTTGGTAATGGGCTCGGGCTCGGTGTAGCCCGTGCCGCCGGTGCCGGTAAAGGCGTCGAGCGAGCGCTCAAATGCCTTCATAAGCGTAATGTCAAAGTTGATGCCCAAAATGCCGACGGGCTTGCCCTCGTCGTTGCGGATAAAGATCGTCGAGGACTTGAGCAGCTTGCCATCGGTGGTTTTGGTGAGGTACGGCTCGCGGTCGCGTACGTCGGTGGCACCCTCGTGCATGGACTCAAACACAATGTGGCTGGGGCCATCGCCCAGCTTGCGCCCGCTTACGTGGCCGTTTTCGATCACCACGATGGAGTGGTCTACGTCGTCGGTCTCAAGATCGTGAACGACAACTTCGCAGTTGGGGCCAAACTGCAGCGCCAATCCGTGTGCGAGGCGCTTATAAAACTCAATCTGTGCGGGGGTCATGGGTGCCTTCCTAAAAATTAGTTTGGGCACACTTTGCCATAAACCCCACTTGTTCGCAAATAACGAAAGTGTCGCTGCATTATGTGACCGTTCGGCGGCGAAAAGGTACCGATTACGGCAACAAACAATTTGTTAGGTATTCCAATCAAAAAGTGTGATAGAACATTGCTAACAAACTTTTTGTTTGGCATCCACATAAAAGTTCAGCCGCATGAATGGGAATGGGCTGAAACGCGTATGCGGGGGCCGGCAAGAGAGGACTTAAGGAGTTCACCGTATGGCCGATAAGATCCAGTGGGCGAGCAACACGATGCCCAAGAGCGATGACAAGCACTTGGGAATCATGAGCCTCGACCACGTGAAGAAGGCCCGCGCCTTCCACCAGTCGTTCCCCCAGTACACCGTCACTCCGCTTGCCCGCCTGGACGGCCAGGCCGCGCGCCTGGGCCTGTCCAACCTGTGCGTTAAGGACGAGAGCTATCGTTTTGGCCTCAACGCCTTTAAGGTCCTGGGCGGCTCGTTTGCCATGGCCAACTACATTGCCGACGAGACCGGCAAGGACGTTGCCGACTGCACCTTCGATTACCTGACCTCCGATCAGCTGGCCGAGGACTTTGGCCAGGCTACCTTCTTTACCGCCACCGACGGCAACCATGGCCGCGGCGTGGCATGGGCTGCCAACAAGCTGGGCCAGAAGGCCGTCGTGCACATGCCCAAGGGTTCCACCAAGCCCCGCTTTGATAACATCGCCGCCGAGGGCGCCACGGTGACCATCGAAGAGGTCAACTACGACGAGTGCGTGCGCATGGCCGCCGCCGAGGCCGACGCCTGCGAGCGCGGCGTCATCGTTCAGGACACCGCCTGGGAAGGCTACGAGAAGATCCCGTCTTGGATCATGGAGGGCTACGGCACCATGGCTTCCGAGGCTGCCGAGCAGCTGCGCGAGATGGCCATCAACCGCCCGACGCATGTCTTTGTCCAGGCTGGCGTAGGCTCGCTGGCCGGCGCCGTGGTGGGCTACTTCACCAACCTCTATCCCGATAACCCGCCGACCTTTGTCGTGGTCGAGTGCGCTCCGGCCGCCTGCCTGTACAAGGGCGCTGCCGCCGGCGACGGCGACCCGCGCATCGTGGACGGCGACATGCCCTCCATCATGGCCGGTCTGTGCTGTGGCGAGCCCAACATCCTGGGCTGGGATATCCTGCGCAACCACACCACCGCCTTCGTCTCCTGCCCCGACTGGGTCACCGCTCGCGGCATGCGCACCCTGGGCGCTCCCGAGAAGGGCGATCCGCGCGTCATCTCCGGCGAGTCCGGCGCTGTGACCACCGGTCTGGTCGAGACCCTCATGCTCGACCCCGAGTGCGCCGAGCTCAAGGAGCTTATCGGTCTGGACAAGACGAGCTCCGTGCTCTGCTTCTCCACCGAAGGTGACACGGATCCGGATCAGTACCGTCGCATCGTCTGGGAAGGCGAATATCCCACTTGCTAACACTGGGCGGAGTAAATAGGTATCGCTCCGCCACCTCACAGGTAGATTCCTTCAAATGAAAGGTTGACTGTAATGGCTAAAGAACTCGATTTCGACGCTATCAAGGCTGCTGCTGAGTCCCATCGTGCTGATATGACGCGTTTTCTTCGCGCCATGATCTCTCACCCCTCCGAGTCCTGCGAGGAGGGCGAGGTTGTCGCTTGCATCAAGGCCGAGATGGAGGCCCTCGGTTATGACGAGGTCAAGGTCGACGGCCTGGGCAACGTTATGGGCTTTATGGGCGAGGGCGACAAGATCATCGCCATCGACTCCCACATCGACACCGTCGGCATCGGCAACATCGAGAACTGGGATGCCGATCCCTATGAGGGCTACGAGACCGACGAGATCATCTACGGCCGTGGCGGCTCCGACCAGGAGGGCGGCATGGCTTCCGCTACCTACGCTGCCAAGATGATGAAGGACATGGGCCTTATCCCCGAGGGCTACAAGATCATGGTCGTCGGCACCGTCCAGGAAGAGGACTGCGACGGCATGTGCTGGCAGTACATCTACAACAAGGACGGCATCAAGCCCGAGTTCGTCATCTCCACTGAGCCCACCGACGGCGGCATCTATCGCGGTCACCGCGGCCGCATGGAGATCCGCGTCGACGTTCACGGCACCTCCTGCCATGGCTCCGCTCCCGACCGCGGCGACAACGCCATCTACAAGATGGCCGACATCATCGCCGACGTCCGCGCCCTCAACAACAACGGCTGCGACGAGTCGACCGACATCAAGGGTCTCGTCAAGATGCTCGACCCCAAGTACAACCCCGAGCACTTCGAGGATGCCCGCTTCCTGGGCCGCGGCACCTGCACCGTCAGCCAGATCTTCTACACCAGCCCCAGCCGTTGCGCCGTGGCCGACTCCTGCGCCATCTCCATCGACCGTCGCATGACCGCCGGTGAGACCTGGGAGTCCTGCCTGGACGAGATCCGCAACCTGCCGGCCGCCAAGAAGTACGGCGACGACGTGAAGGTCTCCATGTACATGTACGACCGTCCGTCCTGGACCGGCGAGGTCTACGAGACCGAGGCTTACTTCCCCACGTGGATCAACAAGGAGACCGCTCCGCACGTCAAGGCCCTCGTCGACGCCCACAAGGCTATGTTTGGTGACGAGCGCATCGGCTGCGAGCCCAGCATGGACAAGCGCACCGGTCGTCCGCTGTGCGACAAGTGGACCTTCTCCACGAACTGCGTCTCCATCCAGGGCCGCTACGGCATCCCCTGCGTCGGCTTTGGCCCGGGCGCCGAGTCTCAGGCTCACGCTCCCAACGAGGTCACCTACAAGGACGACCTGGTCACCGCTGCTGCCATGTATGTGGCTGCCCTGAACCTCTACGATCCGAGCCAGGCCGATGGCGACGCCACCGTGTTCCGCGCCGGTCTGACCAACAACAAGATCGATTAGTCCCATTCTTCGATTTTGTTGAGCCGGGGGCCGCTCGCGTCCCCGGCACTCCCTGTTGACTTGGGGCCCGCGGTCGTTATCTCCCATGCTTCCTCAACGGTAGCGGGTCCTCGTCATAGTGCTCTGCATGTTCTAGCCACACGCACATGCCGGAGCACATCTACCCATTACCATCATTCGCATCTTTGGAAAGGACACATACATGGACGCCAAGTTTACCGAGCTCGTCGAGCAGCTGAACGGTCTCGACTTTAAGGGTATGTACGGCAGCGACTTCCTGCACACCTGGGATAAGACCACCGATGAGCTCAAGGCTCTCTACATCGTCGCCGACGCCCTGCGTCAGCTGCGCGAGAACAACGTCTCGCCCAAGATTTTCGACTCTGGTCTTGCCGTCTCCCTGTTCCGCGACAACTCCACCCGTACGCGCTTCTCCTTCTCCAAGGCCGCCAACCTGCTCGGCCTTGAGCTGCAGGACCTGGACGAGAAGAAGTCCCAGATCGCCCACGGCGAGACCGTCCGCGAGACCGCTACCATGATCTCCTTCATGGCCGACGTCATCGGCATCCGTGACGACATGTACATCGGCAAGGGCGACGCCTACATGGCCGAGGTCTCCGAGTCTGTCCAGCAGGCCTACGAGGACGGCGTTCTGGATCATCGCCCCACGCTCATCTCCCTGCAGTCCGACTCCGATCACCCCACGCAGTCCTCTGCCGACATGCTCTACCTCATCAACGAGTTTGGCGGTCTTGAGAACCTCAAGGGCAAGAAGGTTGCCGTTACCTGGGCCTATTCGCCCTCTTACGGCAAGCCGCTGTCCTGCCCGCAGTCGCTGATCAGCCTGCTGCCCCGCTTTGGCATGGACGTCACCCTGGCTCACCCCGAGGGCTACGACCTCATGCCCGAGGTCGTCGAGCGCGCCAAGGGCTACGCCGCCGAGTCCGGCACCACCTTTAAGCAGGTCAACACCATGGCCGAGGCCTTCGAGGGCGCCGACATCGTGATCCCCAAGAGCTGGGCTCCGTTTGCCGCCATGGAGAAGCGCACCAACCTGTACGCCGAGGGCGACGACGCCGGCATCGCGGCGCTCGAGAAGGAGCTGCTCGCTCAGAACGCCACCCATCAGGATTGGTGCTCCACGACCGAGCTCATGGAGAAGACTGCCAACGGCCAGGACACCATCTTTATGCACCCGCTGCCCGCCGACATCTCCGGTGTCTCCTGCGAGCACGGCGAGGTCAACGCCGACGTCTTTGACATGCACCGCGTGGGCATGTACAAGGAGGCCAGCTACAAGCCGTACGCCATCGCTGCCATGATGTTCCTGCAGAAGGTTGCCGATCCTGCCACTACTCTCAAGGCTCTCGACGAGCGCAACGCCGCCCGTTGGTTCCAGGCCTAAAGCCGGGTTGAGGTAATCCATGTTAAGGGGGCACTCTGCCAACCGGCGGGGTGCCCCTTTTTGCATTGCGGGCGCGTTGGATGAGCGCTTTCGATGTTGGTGTCCCGCAGCGTGAGTTATGGGTACGATGGCTTCAGGGGAGGTATCGCCATGAAACTTGGTTGCGTCATTATGGCTTCGGGCGAGGGCAAGCGTTTTGGATCCAACAAGATGTTTGCCGATATCTGCGGAAAGCCGCTGATCCAGCGAACGATTGAGTCGGTGCCCAGGGGGTTTGACGTTGTTGTTACGACCCGCTGGCCTCAGGTCGCCGAGATTTGCCGCGAGCTGCGCTGCGCGTGCGTGCTGCACGACGGCGCGCTCAGGAGCGAGAGCGTGCATGCCGGCCTTGCCTGGGGAGCCGATCGCGGTTGGAAGGGCTGCCTCTTTTTGCCGGGCGACCAGCCGCTCGTGAGTCCGGATTCCTTTAAGGCACTCGCCGGTGCCTTTAAGGCCGGCGGTGGCGTCGCGCCCGTTCGCCTTTCCCTAAACGGTGAGCCCGCCTCGCCGGTGCTATTCCCTGCGAGCCTCTTTCCCGACCTTATGGGGCTCAAGGGAAGGGATGGCGGATCGTCGCTGCTGCGCGGCCGTGCCGATGTTCAGCTGGTCGAGGCGCGTGCCTATGAGCTGTGGGATGTCGACACTGTCAAGGGTCAGCGTCGCGTCTCGGAGCATGTCGCCGCCTGCTCGTACTTCGATCGCGTGGCGGACTATATCCACAAATAGGAGCAATTATGATCATCATCAAAAACGGCGCGTTGGTGACGCCCGAGGGGCTTCGCCGCGCCGATCTTGCCATGGATGGCGACAAAATCGTGCGGATTGCCGCGGAGATTAAGCCGGGCGAGGACGACATCGTGCAGGATGCTACGGGCTGCTGGGTGTTTCCCGGCTTTATCGATGGCCACACGCACATGCAGTGCTGGACCGGCATGGACTGGACGGCCGACAGCTTTGAGACCGGCACGCGCGCGGCTGCTTGCGGCGGCACCACGACCATTGTGGATTATGCGACGGCCGATCGCGGCGTGACGCTGCCCGACGCCCTTACCGAGTGGCATCATCGCGCCGATGGAACCTGCACGTCCAACTACGCCTTTCATATGGCGCTTGCCGAGTGGAACGACCGCAACCGTGCCGACCTTTTGGCCATGCGCGAGGCGGGTGTGTCGTCGTTCAAGACCTACTTTGCCTACGACCATCTGCGCTTGGACGATGCCGAGACGCTCGAGGTGCTCGAGGAGCTCAAACGCCTGGGCGGCATGCTGTGCGTGCATTGCGAGAACGGCACGCTGGTGAATGCACTGCAGAAGCGCGTGTTTGAGCAGGGTATCCATGGGCCCGAGGGCCATGCGCTCAGCCGCCCGGACGTGTGCGAGGCCGAGGCCGTGAGCCGTCTGCTGTATCTGGCGCACCTGGCCGGCGACGCTCCGGTCAACGTAGTGCATCTTTCGACCAAGCTGGGACTTGAGGCTATCCGTGCGGCTAAGGCGCGCGGGCAGAAGAATATCTATGTCGAGACCTGTCCTCAGTATCTGATGCTCGACGATACTTGCTACTTGGAGCAGGGCGAGGACGGCTTTGCGGGCGCCAAGTATGTGATGAGCCCGCCGCTGCGCCATGCGGGCGACCGCGAGGCACTGCGCGAGGCGCTTGTGGCCGGCGAGATCGATACCATCGCCACCGACCACTGCAGCTTTAACCTGCACGGGCAAAAGGACCGCGGGCGTGACGACTTCCGTGCGATTCCCAACGGCGGTCCCGGTGTGGAGCATCGCCCCGTTGCGATCGCTACGAGCTTTGAGGGGCAGCTGGGCCCCGAGGATCTGTGCCGACTGATGAGCGAGAACCCGGCGCGCGTCTTTGGCATGTATCCGCGCAAGGGCTGTCTGGCCGAGGGTTGCGATGCTGACGTGTGCGTGTGGGATCCGAGCGCGCGTTGGACGATCGGTGCCGCGACGCAGCATCAGGCCGTGGATTACACACCGCTCGAGGGATTTGAGGCGCACGGCCGCGCCAAGGCCGTGTTTGTGAATGGCGTGCTGGCGGCGCGCGACGGCGAGCCCACCGGAGCCCAACCCGGCTGCTACGTCCCCCGCTAGCAGAAAAGATGATCCGCTGGGGGCAGCCCTCAGCGGATCATTTGAGCTTGGTGGCGATGACGGGACGGCCGAGGGCCGCTTCGAAGCGATTGGCCATCGTTGGGTCGGCAAGTGTGTCGACCTGGTTGAGCATGACGCGTGCAGCCTCGAGGCTCAGCATCCGTAGCTCGACATTGAGCACCTGGGCGACGCGCTCGGGGGTGGCGATGTCGGTGGGTTTGCAACCGCAGCGCTCGCAGAAGAGCTCGGGGCGGTGGACAACCTCGGCGACGGGCTTGTCCAGCCCCGAGGCGCCGACGACCCAGACAACGTTGGCCGTGCCTGCGGGAATCACGGGTTCCCAGGCGGCGTGCGCCTTGAGCGGGAGTCGCTTGCTGCCATCTGCCTCGGCCAGGACGTAGTCAAAGCGCTGTGCCAGCTCGTCGACCGGCTCGGCGGGGGATGAGAGCTTGCCTGTCTCCGGGTCCAAAACGCCTGCCTGGCAGATACTTCCGCGGACAAGCCCCGCGCATGCCTCGCAGGTGCAGCCGGGAACATGCGGGGTCCCCGGCTTCCAAGGCGCGGCGTCCAGGCGACGGCTCGACCCGTCCCACGGCACGCCGGCGACGGGAAACATGTGCGTGGTGGTGCAGAGAAGCACTCGACTGCCCGCGCGCATGAGCTCGAGCCCCAGCGTCTTCAGCAAGGTCGACTTGCCGCCACTGCCGATAATCGCGGTCATGCCCGGCTCGATCTTGAGTGCGGAGGCAAGGTTTCCGCCCATCGTTTCCATCTGTTCACCGCCGTATAATACTGTGATAAGAAATAATCATCAGAGTAGCGGTCGAACCGCTTTTACTCTGCTCAAACCGTAGCACAGGGAGGTGCCCCGGAAATGCTCGTTTATGTTCGCGGCGCCGGCGATATCGCCACGGGCGTCGCCGCCCGCTTGGTGCGCGCCGGCGTGTCTGTCGTCATGGCCGATATCGCGGTTCCCACATGCATCCGCCGCACGATCAGTTTTTGCGAGGCCATTCGCTTGGGCGAGGTCGAGGTCGAGGGCATTCGTGCTCGCTTGGCTCAGACGCCAGCCGGGGCTCTCGAGATTACCCAGGCGGGGGATGTTGCCGTCGTGGTGGACCCCCAGGCCAAAATGCTCGACGAGCTTAAGCCGGCCGCCGTGGTCGATGCGATCTTGGCCAAGCGCAACCTGGGCACCACGCGCGACATGGCGCCTGCCGTCATCGCCGTGGGGCCGGGCTTTACCGCGCCGGTCGATTGCGATGCCGTGGTCGAGACCATGCGCGGGCATTTCCTCGGCCGCGTCATCACCCAGGGCTCGCCCCAGCCCAACACGGGCGTGCCGGGCATTATCGCCGGCTATGGCAGGGAGCGCGTTATCCATAGCCCCGCTGCCGGCGTGTTTCGGTCCGACCACACGATCGGCGACATCGTGAGCGCCGGCGACGTGATCGGCTATGCGGGCGATACGCCCATGTGCACGACGATTGACGGCTGCCTGCGCGGGCTTTTGGCAAGCGGCGTGCAGGTGACTGAGGGCTTTAAGTGCGCCGATGTCGATCCGCGCGGCGATGCCAGCTATATCAACTATATTTCGGACAAGGCGACGTCGGTCGGCGGCGGCGTGCTCGAGGCACTCGCTATGCTCACCGATGTCTTTAGAGGATAGAAGGCGGCAATGGAAAAGCTCGATGTTGTGAGTGCGGCGCTTGCCGCCCTGCGTGCCGGCGAGACGTGCGAGCTCGTGGTCGTGGCCGGTACGGCGGGGTCGTCGCCGCGTGGCGTGGGTGCCTGGATGGCCGTCTTTGCCGATGGCAGCCAGGCGGGCACCATCGGCGGCGGCAAGATTGAGCTTTTTGCGCTGGATGAAGCACGCGAGCTTCTGAGCGCGGGGCAGTCGCGTTTGGTCCGCTACACCATGGGCGGCGAGAACTCCGATACCGGCATGATCTGCGGTGGAGCCATCTGCCTGTGCTATCTGCATCTGGATGCGACCCAGGCCCCATTGTTCCAGGAGATTGCCGACGTCTTGGCCTATCGACGCATCGGCGACTTCGCCATCGACTTTGAGCCGTTTATCGCAAATGCGCTCGAGGGCGATGTGGCCAAGTACCATGGCGAGGCATCGAGCCATACCATTGCCGGCTGCCCCGAGCTTTCGCTGGCGGAGGAGGGGAGTAAGGTCACCTACACCAACGCTGCCTCCGAGATCCCTGCGGCGCACATCGAGACGCTCTGTCCCGAGGGCCTGACCTATATCTTTGGCTGCGGGCACGTGGGTGCTGCGACGGCGCGCGTGCTCACGGCAGCAGGCTTTGCCGTTGTGGCGTGCGACGACCGCCCCGGCACGCTGGCTCCCGAATGGGTGCCCGGCGTCTACGACCGTCGTCTGGTCGACTACAAGAACCTGGGCGAGCGGTGCCCCATCGGCCCGCGCGACCTGGTGGTTGTGGCCACGGCGGGTCACAAGTCCGATATCGATGTGGTGATTCAGGCCATGCGCGCCAAACCCGCCTATCTGGGCTGCCTGGGTTCGCGCCGTAAGACGGCCTTTGTGCGCGCCCGCTTGGAGCAGGAGGGCTTTACACAGGAGCAGATCGACGAGCTGCACCTGCCGATCGGCGTTGCCATCGAGGCCGAGGACCCCGAGGAGATCGCCATCTCCATCGCCGCCGAGATGATCCACCTGCGCCGCACCAAACTCGTCCCCCGCAAGCGCTAGTCGCATCCCCATAAATAAGTTGCGGTGAAATAGTTCCTAGATAAGCCCGACGGGCGGCCAGCCAGGAACTATTTCACCGCAACTTATGTGGGGTTGGTTGGGGGTAAATGCTTCGGCCGACAATGTTGCGCAACAACGTTTGGCAGTTCGCTCCTAGCATGTGCTTAGAAGAGATGCGCTCCGTCATGCACGTGGGCGCTCAAGCATGCCCGTCTTGAATGGGTGCCGAACGAGGGAGCTTGGATGTTCTGCCGAAACTGTGGGTCGAAAATCGAGGACGGAGCCCAGTTCTGCGCCGTATGCGGCGCATCCGTCGCACCAAATGATCAAGCGCAAACGGGAGGGGCGAACCCCTCGCCCGTTGATGCCGCAGCACCTACCGGGTCGCAGCAAGTCGATATGGCGGCTGAGGCGGTCGCGTCCAGCCCCAAACGTTCCAAGAAGCCGTTTATCATCGCTGCCGTGGTGGTGGCGCTGCTCGCTGTGGGTGGCGGAGCCGGTTACTACTTTGGTATCTATGCACCCGAGCAGGCGCGCGAGGTGGCCGAGCAGGAAGCCCTCGCCGCAAAGCACGCCGTTCGGTTTACGGTTTCGGCCGAGGGGTGGGACACATCGGCTGGCGCGAGCAGGCTGCCGCTGCACATCACCGGCAAGGAGACGCGCGGCAAGAAGGTCGACGTCGTTCGCTATGTCGATAGCACGGGGACGGGCGTCGAGCTCCGTCGCGGCAGCTATAAGGCCGAGGTTGCGGCCTCGCCCATCGCAGTCGACGGCACCATCTACGCTGTGCCGGGCGAAAAGATCGACGTCAAGGTGAGCAAGAAGGCAGAGGGCAAAAAGAGCATCGATGCCGGCAGCGTTTCGCTCGCCCCGGTCGAGGCAACCGAGGTGACCGACGACGAGGTTGCCGCCGCCAAGAAATACGCCGAGGAAGACGCAGACGCCAAGAAAGCTGGCTTTTCTTTTGATGCCGACGCACTGGCCCAGGCGGCAACCAAGCGCCGCGATGACGCCGTAGCCGCCAAGCAAGCCGAGGAAGAAGCCAAGCGCCAGGCAGAAGAGGCAAGGCAGGCAAGAACCATCGAAACCGACGATTGCGTCATGGTTTTGCCAGACTGGTTCCCGATCGACGAATACAAGGTTACAAAGACGGATTATCAGTATGGTTGGACAGTCCACATTACAAACGGGGAAGATGACACTGATGCGATTGTTGTTGAATTGAGAGCCTACGACCCCAAAAACGTCGGAGGCTTCGGCACCACAGGCAACGTGATGAGTGAGAAAATCGGAGTGGCCTCATCAGGAAATTGGGTATTTATCGTGACAGGAGGCGGGACAGACCAGACCCGACCCCTTGGATTGTCCCAGGTGGATTTCTGCAAAACCCTCGCTTCCTGCATGACGCTCAAGTAGGCATCACGCTCCAGCCAAAGCAATCCCCGGGAAACGAGAGACTCCATCGAGAGTGGATAATCTCCCATTTTTGGCCTGAATCATGATCAAAAGTGGGAGAAAATCCACTTTCGTTCGTCGTGCGTCTGATAATCCACTCTCGTTCCCCTGTCGCCATGGACCGCCTAAGTTGCGGTGAAATAGTTCCTAGATAAGCCCGACGGGCGGCCAGCCAGGAACTATTTCACCGCAACTGCTTTTGGGGGATCGATTTGTGCGGGGGAGTTGTGGAGTTGTGCAGGCAGACGAGGTTTTTCTGGAAATACGCCCCCAATGCGCGTATAGTACCGATTGTTTTGTCGGCTCCTGCTGCGTCGAGTCCAAACCGCGAAATGCCATGAGCGGCGCGG
>CAKUHK010000039.1:0-20658 GCA_934655965.1 uncultured Collinsella sp. | reverse complement strand
TCCTGGTTGGCCGTCGAGCCGTCTCCCATGCGCAGCTTAAGGCACAGATAGCCCTGTGGATGATGGGACCCCGTCACCATGAGTGCGCCGCCGGCATCGCCGTCATATGCCGCCGCCCACGTAAGGGCAGGGGTCGGGACAGGCCGAGACGCGAGTACGGCGTCCAATCCGTGAGCCGCAAGCACGCCCGCCGCAAGCTCAGCGAACTCGTGCGCCTGGGGCCGGGTGTCGAATCCTATATATACCGTTTTGCCGGGATTGGTCTTTTGCCACAACTCGCCGACGGCATCGGCAATGCGGGCAACGTTGTCGGCGGTAAAGTCCTCGTCGACGCGAGCTCGCCAACCGTCAGTTCCAAAGTGAATTATCGCGCACACGCGCAGACACCTCGCAGTGTTTGGATCATGGTACGCATGAGGTATACCCGCAACGAGCGCCCGACAAGCCGCCGGTGCGCGCATTCACCGTTTGGGCAAAAGCCGCCGAGGATGCACACAACAAAAAAACCGCCCCGGCTGGGGCGGTTATTCGACTTTGGTATTCTTTGCGCTCTATATATCGAGTGTGTCTGCCATGGCAGCTGTCGTGATCGCCGTGGTGCCGCAGCAGCTGCCGATCATTGCGGCGCCCGCCCGTTTCCACTCGGCGCATGCGCGCGCAAAGGCCTCGGGATCCTCGTGCCACACGGGTCCATCCTGCGTCTGAACCGGATTTCCCGCATTGGGCCGAACCGTGACGGGCGTGGTGGCCATGGCGACCATCCTTGGCACCACGGCAGTGGCCGCTGCCAGAGAGCAGCAATTGACTCCGACCGAGTTCGCGCCGTGCTTCTCGGCATACAGAATGGCGCCTTCGATGTTTAGGCCATCGCCTAACAGGTCGCCCTTGTCGTCAATGGCAAAACTCACCAGGACGGGCATACCATCGGCGGCGTCATGGGCACCGGCGAGCACGGGCTGCAGATTACGGATAGACGTGACCGTCTCGATCAACAGGCCGTCGACGCCGGCGTTGAGCAAGGCGGCCGCCTGCTCACGGGCGTTTGCGCGGATCTCTCGATACTCGGGTGAATCCTCGACAAACCACTCAATGGCGATAGGGCCCATCGACCCCAGCAGGAGCTGAGGATTTGCCTGGCGGGCATCGTCGACCGCCCCACGATTGACCTCCGCCATGGGTGGGGCGATTTCGTCTTGATCGAGCGCGTGGCCCGACGCCTGAAACGTGTTCGTGATAAGCACCTGCGCGCCAGCGGCGGCGTACAGTCGATGGATACGGGAAACCGTCTGCGGTTCGGCGAGGTTCCAAAATGCAGGCGGAATATCGGCGGCACCGCACTCGCTCAGCAACACGCTACCCATGGGGCCCTGCGCCAGCAACGTCTCGCTGGCAAGTCGGCGCATAAGCTCCTCGCCGCCGAAGCGATTGTAATAACTCGTATCCATATATGTATTTCGCTATTCCTCGACGCTAATTCCCTGCTTTTCGAGATAGGCGAGCCAGCGGTTCATCGTGTCCTCGGAAAGCGCATGCTCCATCATGCAGGCCTCTGAATCGGCGCGCTCAAAGTCGACGCCGAGCTCCTGGATCAAAAACGTGCGGATCAGGCGATGGCGATACCAGATAGCCGAACCGACCTCGCGACCACGCTCGGTCAGGATAACCTTGCCGTAATGAGACTGTTCGACAAGCTCGGATGCCTTAAGAGCCGAGACCGCCTTGTTGACCGACGCCTTGGAGACACCAAGACGCTGTGCGATGTCGACCGACCGCACGCCGTTGGTTTCACCCTCTTCGCTTTCGATGCGAACCATGCACTCCAAGTAGTCTTCGTTCGCCACCGTCAGATGCAGCTCGCGCGAGCTATTTGTCGTATCCATGACCATCCGTCCCTTCTGCATTCAATGGCTGATTCTACCCCATCCAAGCTTCGCGGTATGCCGTGGCATACCGTGCTAGAGTTCTTGTTGCACACGACAACCAAGATTGGAGCGGTCTTTATGGAAAACACCACCACGAACCCCGACGTTCTCGAGCGCTTTTTGCGCTACGTCCAGATCAACACACAGTCCGAGGATGCCAACTGCGACCAGGTGCCGTCGAGCGCCGTCCAGTTTGACCTTGCCAACGTGCTTGCCGAGGAGTTGCGAAAGCTGGGTGCGACCGATGCCCATGTGACCGAAAACGCCTATGTCTGCGCGCATATTCCTGCAAGTGCGGGAGCAGAGGACAAGCCCGCTCTGGGCCTGATCGCGCACCTCGATACCACCGAGGTTGCCCCGGGCGCCGGCGTGAAGCCGCACATCGTGCACTACGAGGGCGGCGACCTGGTTTGCGGCATCGTCGACGGCAAGCCCGTGTCCATGAGCACCGCCAAGCTTCCCGCCCTGAACGACCTGGTGGGTGAGGACCTTGTCTGCACCGACGGAACCACGCTGCTGGGCGCCGACGACAAGGCGGGCGTCGCCGAGATCATGGCGCTCGTCGCACGCATCGCGCAGGACCCCTCCCTGCCCCATCCCGCGCTTGGCATTTGTTTTTGCCCGGACGAGGAGATTGGCCACGGCGCTGAACTGCTGGATATCGAGTCCTTTGGCTGCAAGTATGCCTACACGGTCGACGGAGGCCCCGTTGGCGAGCTGGAGTGGGAGTGCTTCAACGCCGCCGAGGCAACCGTTCGCTTTGAGGGTCAGTCGATCCATCCCGGCGACGCCAAGGGCCGCATGGTCAACGCAGGTAATCTGTTCTGCGACTTCAACGCGCTGCTCCCCTACGTGCAGCGTCCGGAATACACCGAGGGCTACGAGGGCTTCTATCATCTTGAGGGCGTGTCGGCAACCGTCGACCACGCCACGGCACGCTATATCGTTCGCGACCACGACGCGGCAAAGTTCCAGCAGAAGCTCGAGCTGATTGATTCTGCCGCCGCAATGCTCAACCAGCGTCTGGGCGAGGAGCGCGTGACGGTCGAGATTAAGCACCAGTACCGCAACATGGCCGAGATCGTCCGCGACTACCCGGAGCTTATCGATGTCGCCAAGGAAGCATATCTTGCTTGCGATGTTGAGCCCCAGGTACTGCCGATTCGCGGCGGTACCGACGGCGCGCAGCTGTCGTTCCGCGGCCTGCCCTGCCCCAACCTCTCGACGGGCGGCTACTGCTACCACGGCGTCAACGAGTTCGTCCCGGTCAGCTCGCTCGTCAAGATGACCGACGTCCTACAGGATCTCGTCGCCCGCTTCGCATAAGTTTAGCTGCATAAACCAAATAGACGAATCGCCCCGTCCTCACCAGAGAACGGGGCGATTTTTGGTGCAAGGAGTGTCCCCAAGTGCCAGCACAAAAGGAACGTCCCCAACTGCCGCAAATGACGAGCGTGGATAATCTCCCGTTTTTGGCCTGTTAACGGGCGCAAAGTGGGAGATTATCCACGCTCATTCTGCGGCTAGTCATTGGGGACGTTCTTAAATGACTAGTCAAACAAGAACATCCCCAACGACTACTCATTTATGTCTGTCCCCAATGACCACCCCGATGTTTTGGCAACGACAGCGAAAACCCGCCAGAGCGAGCAAGGTGCCTTGAAACGAGGCGGCATTGACCTTCTGGTCATGCCGCCGAAGTTGAAAGGCAGATTGCCGCTCTGGCGGGTTTGCAGCGTCAACTGGTTACGCGGGCTGGTAAGCCCGCGTAACCCTAATAATTGGCTTCGTAGCCGTTGCCTTCGCCGGTGGGCTCTTCGTAGTAATCCGAGTCGTCACTCGAATCGTCGGAATCATCCGAGCCGCCCGACGAGGTCGCGGTGCCGTAGGCGTAGTCCTCGGACGTGTTGTTGTTGAGGTCGCCGATCGTGGAGCTGGAGCCGTCGGAAAGACCCATGGTGTTGGGGCCCTTGGGATCCTTGCCGGCATCGACGCGGGCCATCATTTCCTTCAGCTCGTCCTCGTAGACAAAGACATAGCTCACGCCGTCGATCATGGTGCTGTCGTCAGCGTACGAAGGCAGGTTGGCCGAGTAGATGCCATCGACATCCATGCCGCGCATGGCGTTGACCGTGGAGACGATATCCTGAACGCTCATATCGGTCACGAGCATGTTGGACAGCGAATTGACCAGATCAAAGACCTTGGTGGCATCGAAGTTGTTGAGGATCTGGTTGGCAAGGGCACCAAGCACCTGACGCTGGTGGCGCATACGCGTGTAATCACCATCGGCATAGGTGTAACGGCAACGGGCGTAGGTAAGGGCGGTGGCACCATCCATATGCTGCTGACCGGCCGTAATCTTGATATCCAGGTGCTCGGGGTCGTCGACGTCGTCGGTCGCGTTGATGTCGATGCCGCCGACCGAATCGATGAGCGACTGCATGCCGTCAAAGCTGACTTCGGCATAGTGGGAAATCTGAACACCGCACAGCTCGTTGACCGCCTGGACCATGGCCTCGGCGCCACCATACGTATGACAGGCGTTGATCTTCATGGTCGAACCGTTATAGACGACCTTGGTATCGCGCGGGATGGAGATGAGCGTTGCCTGCTTTTCCGTAGGGTCGATGCGAGCCAGAATGATCGAATCGGCACGGTACGAATCCTCGCCCGGACGTCCATCGGTACCAAGAAGCAGCACGTAGAACGGATCTTTTGCCTCATCGGTATCGACCAGGATCTGGCGCAGGTTGTCGGTAATGACGTTGGAATCGCCGAGCTTGCCCATAATGGTGGCAAACCACAGGCCGGCAGCGGTCGTGGCGCTTAGCAGCACGCCGAGCACAGCGATAAGGGCCGCGCGACGAACCGTGCGGCCGCGACGGCGCTGGCGGGCGCGCTCGGAATAGCGGGCGACGTTGTCGCGGCTGTAAATCTTGGCCTGCGCGCCGGTCGAGGGTCTTCGGGTGTTATCCGCTAGGGGCTTCTTGTTAAACATAGGCAACCTGCATTAGTAGATGACGGGATCGGGAACGGTGGCATGCTCGACATGCGCGCCAAGCGCCTGCAGCTTTTCGACAAACTGCTCATAGCCGCGTTTGATGTGATGGATGGCCGAGACCTCGGTGATGCCGTCGGCGATAAGGCCGGCAACCACAAGCGCGGCACCGCCACGCAGGTCGGGCGAGGTGACCTGTGCACCCGAGAAGCCCTTGACGCCATGAATCATGGCATGATGGCTCTCGATGCGAATATCGGCACCCATACGCACGAGCTCGGAGGCGAACATAAAGCGGTTCTCGAAGATGTTCTCGGTAATTACGGAACTACCGTCGGCCAAGGCGGAAAGCACCATGATTTGCGCCTGCATGTCGGTCGGGAAACCCGGGAACGGAAGCGTCTGGATATCGACCGGTTTGATGTGCTCGACGCGATTGACGTGAACGCCATTCTCGATACGTTCGCACTCGATACCCATGAGCTCCATCTTCTTGAGCACCATACCCAAGTGGATGGGGCAAAAGCCCGTGACGTCGACACCGCGATCGTCGGCCATCAACGCACCGGCAACGATAAAGGTACCGGCCTCGATGCGGTCGCCCACCACGCGATGGGCAACAGGATGCAGCTCTTCCACGCCCTCAATGGTCACGACAGGCGTGCCGGCGCCGACGATCTTGGCACCCATCTCGTTGAGCATATTGGCGAGATCGACGATCTCGGGCTCGCGGGCGGCGTTGTCGATAACTGTGGTTCCCTGCGCGCGCACGGCAGCCATGATGAGGTTCTCGGTGGCGCCCACGCTAGCGAACTCGAGCGTAACGTTGGTGCCGTGCAGACCCTGGGGAGCGCTGGCGTTGATATAGCCGTGGGCGGTGTCGAACTCGACGCCCAAAGCCTCGAGTCCCAGGATGTGCATATCGATCTTGCGAGCACCCAGGTTGCAGCCACCCGGCATGGCAATCTTGGCGCGATGGAAGCGGCCCAGCAGAGGACCCATCACGGCCGTGGAGGCGCGCATCTTGGCGACGAGCTCGTAGGGAGCCTCCCAGGAATCGACCTGAGAGGTATCGATCTCGAGCGTATGCTCATCGAGAACATCGATCGTGGCGCCCATGCCCTTGAGCACCTTGCCCATCACGTGGACATCGGAAATATCGGGCACGTTCTGCAGCGTCGTCTTGCCCGGCGCCAGAAGCGTTGCCGCCATGAGTTTGAGCGCGGAGTTCTTTGCACCCGAAACGGGCACGGAGCCTCCGATGGCGTGGCCACCCTCAACGCGGATAATATCCAAGGTCTACCCTTTCAAAAAGCATGCCCGGGGTGGCTGGGCCATCCCGGGCATGATGTATCGCAAATGGTCGAACGCTAAATCGTTTGACTATTGGGCAAGCTTGAGCTTACACCATGCGATTTCATTATAGAGGTAGGCGCGGCGTGCATCATCCTCCGACAAATTACCCAGCTTCTCTTCAAAACCTTGAATATCAGCTTTAACCTTGTCGGCATCGACGCTCGCCAGATCGCAAGCGCGCTCGGCGAGGACAATCACGACATCGTCCGCAACCTGGGCATAGCCGCCGTCCACAGCAAACGTATGGTCGACGGTGCCCATTTGCTTATCGCAAACGCGAACGTAGCCGCGTTCGATCGTGCAGATCTCGCTAGCGTGACGCGGAAGAATGCCGAACTCGCCGTCCGTGGAAGGCAGGGCGACAAACGCCGCCTCGCCCTCATAGGCGCAGCTCTCCGGACACACGATGCGGATTTGCATAGCCACTACTTCTCCTCCATCTTGGCGGCGCGCTCGCGCACGTCGTCAATCGTGGACGCATAACGGAACGCCTGCTCGGGCAGGTCGTCGCACTCGCCGTCGACAATGGCGGCAAACGAACGGACCGTATCCTCGACGCGGATGTAGACACCGGGGTTGCCGGTGAACTGCTCGGCGACGTGGAAGGACTGAGACAGGAACTGCTGCAGCTTACGGGCACGGTTGACCGTAAGGCGCTGCTCCTCGGAAAGCTCGTCCATACCCAGAATGGCGATGATGTCCTGCAGGTCGGAGTACTCCTGGAGCAGCTCCTGGACCGCGACGGCCACGCGATAGTGCTCCTCGCCGACAATCGAGGGATCCAGGGCGTCCGAAGAAGAAGCCAAGGGGTCGATGGCGGGGTACAGGCCGAGCTCGGCGATGGAACGCGAAAGAACGGTCGTAGCATCGAGGTGCGTAAACGTGGTGGCAGGCGCCGGGTCGGTCAGGTCGTCTGCGGGGACGTAGACAGCCTGAACGGAGGTGATGGAGCCCGTCTTGGTCGAGGTAATGCGCTCCTGGAGGTCGCCCATCTCGGTAGCCAGCGTGGGCTGGTAGCCAACGGCGGACGGCATACGGCCCAGAAGTGCCGAAACCTCGGAGCCTGCCTGGGAGAAGCGGAAGATGTTATCGATGAACAGCAGAACGTCCTGACCACGATCGCGGAAGTACTCAGCAGTGGTAAGGCCGGCCAGACCGATGCGCAGACGCGCTCCGGGCGGCTCGTTCATCTGACCGTAGACCAAGCAGGTCTTGTCGATAACGCCCGACTCGCTCATCTCGAGGAACAGGTCGGTACCCTCGCGGGTACGCTCGCCGACGCCGGTGAACACCGAGGTGCCGCCGTGCTCCTGGGCGAGGTTGTTGATGAGCTCCTGGATCAGAACGGTCTTGCCGACGCCGGCGCCGCCGAACAGACCCGTCTTGCCGCCACGGATGTAGGGCTCGAGCAGGTCGACGGCCTTGATGCCGGTCTCGAAGATCTCGGTCTTAGTGGTGAGCTCGTCGAAATGAGGTGCCGGGTGATGGATGGGATAGAACTCATCGATCTGGGGCATGGGCTTGCCGTCGACGGGCTGGCCCATAACGTTCCAAATGCGGCCGAGGGTCTCGGGGCCGACGGGCATCTTCATGGGTGCGCCGGTGTCGACCGCGACGACGCCGCGCTGCAGGCCGTCGGTCGACGTCATGGCGACGGTACGAACGACACCGCCGGGAAGCTGGGACTCAACCTCCAGGATGGTGCTGATGTGGCCCATCGGCGTATCGGCCTCGACCGTGAGTGCGTTGTAGATCGAGGGGACGGCGCCATCGAACTTAACGTCGACGACAGCGCCGATGATGCGGACGATACGTCCCTCACCGGCCGTCTGACGCGTCGTGGCCTCCTCGACCGCCGCTTTAACGGTGGTATCTGCCATTAGTGTTCCTCCAATGCTGCGGCTCCGCCCACGATCTCGTTGATCTCCGTGGTAATGGAAGCCTGACGCACGCGGTTATACGTACGGGTAAGAGTCGAGATGATCGAAGTCGCGTTCTCCGTGGCGGAATGCATGGCCTTGCGGCGTGCACCCTGCTCGGCGGCGGCCGAATCGATCAGCGCCTGGTGGATGACGGTCAGGATGTAGCTGGGAACCAGCTCACCCAACACGTGCTGGGCGCTCGGCACGAACTTAAACGAGGACGAGACGCGCTCGGGACCTTCGTCTGCGTTCTTGCGCGGGCCATGGGCCATAGCGACCATCTCGGGGTCGAGCGGAAGCAAATGCTCGGTACGAAGAACCTGATCGACGCGGTTGCGAGCGTGATGGTACACGATCTCGACGCGGTCGAGATTGCCCTTGGTGTATTCGTCGCAGATGTAGCTCGCGATCATGCGGGCATCCTTGAGGCTCGGATCGGCCGAGGAGCCCTCAAAGTGCATGACCGTGTTGGCACGGCTGCGGAAATACTCACTCGCCTTGCGACCGCATGCGATGATCTCGCACTCGGCGCCCTCATGCTCCCACTCGCGTGCGATCTTCTCGCAAGCGCGCTCAACGTTAACGTTGAAGCCGCCCGCGAGGCCGCGATCGGACGTGATGGCGATGACCAGACCGCGCTTGAACTCCTCATGCGTTTGAAGCATGGGGTTATCGCCTACGGATTCGGCATCGCTCGCAACGGTGTGCATGACGTCGGTGAGCGCCTTCTTGTAGGGCTCAGCCTGCGTGGCGCGATCGAGCGCGCGACGGATCTTGGCCGTAGAGACCATCTCCATCGTGCGCGTGATCTGCTTGGTGCTCGTGACCGAGGAGATTCGCTTCTTAATGTCGCGAAGGTTAGCCATAGAGCTTAGTTCTCCTCTGCGCCCTCAGCTGCACTCGCGGTGGAGGCATGCTTGGAGGCGTACTCGTTCTTGAAATCGGTGATGGCCTGGAGCAGCTGCTCCCTGGTCTCGCCGTCGATTTTGTTGGTACGGACCTTCTGCAGCAAGCCGCCAAAGCCAGCGTTCATGTACTCGAGCAGCTCGGCGCGGAACGGCAGCACCTCGGAGAGGGGCAGGTCGTCGATGAAGCCCTCGTTGCCGGCGAACAGCGTAACGATCTGCTCGGCGACATCGAACGGCTTAAAGCGCGGCTGCTTAAGAAGCTCGGTCATGTGTGCACCGTGGGTAAGCTGCTTTTGGGTGGCTGCATCCAGGTCGGAACCGAACTGGGTGAAGCCGGCGAGCTCACGGTAGGCGGCAAGGTCGAGGCGTAGGTTGCCGGCGACCTGCTTCATGGCCTTGGTCTGAGCGGAGCCACCGACGCGCGACACCGAGATACCGACGTCGACAGCGGGGCGCTGGCCCTGGAAGAAGAGCTCGGACTGCAGGTAGATCTGACCATCGGTAATGGAAATGACGTTGGTCGGAATGTAGGCCGAGACGTCGCCGTCCTGGGTCTCGATGACCGGCAGGGCCGTCATGGAGCCGTAGCCGTTCTTCTTGGACATCTTGACGGCACGCTCGAGCAGGCGAGAGTGCAGGTAGAAGATGTCGCCAGGGTAGGCCTCGCGTCCGGGCGGACGATGCAGCGTCAGCGACATCTGACGGTAAGCGACGGCCTGCTTGGACAGGTCATCGTAGATGACGAGCACGTGGCCGCCGGGGTTGGTCTCGGAAGCGGGCTCGCCGTTCTCGCCGTTGTACATAAAGAACTCGCCGATAGCGGCACCGGCCATAGGGGCGATGTACTGCATAGGGGCGGAGTCGGCTGCGGTAGCCGAGACGATGATGGTGTAGTCGAGCGCACCGTGCTGAGCAAGGGTCTCACGGATGTTGGCAACCGTGGAGGCCTTCTGGCCGATGGCAACGTAGATGCAGACCATGTCCTTACCGCGCTGGTTGAGGATGGCGTCGATCGCGATAGCGGTCTTGCCGGTCTTACGGTCGCCAATGATGAGCTCACGCTGGCCGCGGCCGATAGGCACCATGGAGTCGATGGCAAGCAGACCGGTCTGGACCGGCTCGCACACCGGGGTACGGTCGATAACGCCGGGAGCCTTGAACTCAATGGGGCGACGATGCGTGGCGACGATATCGCCCAGGCCGTCGATGGGCTGGCCCAGCGGGTTGACGACGCGGCCGAGCATGGCGCGGCTCACGGGAATATCCATGACGCGACCGGTGGTGCGGCACTCGTCGCCTTCCTTGATGACGTTGACGGCACCAAACAGAACGGCACCGACCTCAGTGCGGTCGAGGTTCTGGGCAAGGCCGTACACGGTCTCGCCAGTCTCGGAGCTCTTGAACTCCAAGAGCTCGCCGGCCATGGCGTTGCGCAGTCCCGAGACGCGCGCGATGCCGTCGCCAACCTCGTCAACATGGGAAACCTCTTGCGTGTCGACGGTAGCCGTCAGGCCATCGAGCTTCTCCTGCAGGGCGCGAGCGATGCTTTCGGCATTGAGGGTATCGGACATAACTAGGCTTCACCTCCGTTATTCAAAATCGTGGAACCGAGGGCCTCACGCGCTGCACGCAGCTGAGTCTTGACGGTGACGTCACGACGCTGGCCACGAGCCTCGAGAATCAGACCGCCGATAATGGACGGGTCGACCTTCTCGATCAGGAACACCTTGCGCTTTAGATCGGCCTCGCATTTCTCGGTAATCGTGCGGCGCAGCTCGTCATCGAGCGGGATAGCCGTGGTGACGGTGACGCCTACGACGTCCTCGTCGGTCGCGGTTACCATCCGGTAAGCCGATGCAATCTGCGGCAGAAGATCGAGCTGGCCGCGCTCGAACACGGTACCGAGGACAGCAAGCACCTCGGGGCTGGCGTTCGCGATGACCTCAAGATCGTGAAGGTCGCGGAACACATGGCCCTCGGCCTTAGCGGCCTCCAGGAGGGTGCGTGCATAGGTCTCGAGAACCCTGTTCTCCATGCGGCTGTTAGGCATTCAGGCTACCTGCTTCCTTGATGTAGCGCTCGATGAGACGACGCTGCTCGTCGTCGTTCTCGAGGGCCTCGCCGACGATCTTGGTCGCAACGGAGACGGAAAGATCGGCGATGGAGCCGGCAGCGGCGGCATAGATGGAGTTGCGCTCGTCCTCAGCGTTGGCGTGGGCCTTGGCGATGATGTCCTCGGCCTCCTCGTGAGCCTTGGCGATGATGCGAGCACGCTCGGACTCGGCGTCCTGACGGGCGGCGGTCACGATGTCGGCAGCCTGACGACGGGCGTCGGTGACGAGGGCGTCGGACTCCTTGCGGGCCTCGATGGCCTTGCGCTTGGTGGTCTCGGCCTCATCGAGGCTGTCCTTGATGCGCTTGCCGCGCTCTTCCATCGTCTGCAGAATCTGCGGCCAGGCAAACTTGGCCAAAACGATGAAGATGATGAGGAAGGCAATGAGTGCAGGGACGAATTCCGCCATCTTGGGGACGAGGATCTCGGCCTTGTTCTCAGACTCCTCGGCGAATGCCGACACCGGCATGGCGAGCATGACGCCCGTCAGCGCAGCGGCGGCTTTCGCGTGGTTGAAATGCTTCATGGCGACTACCTTCGTGCTCAATTACGAAATCAGCGTAACGACGAAGCCGATCAGGCCCAGAGCCTCGGTGAATGCAGATGCAAGAATGAAGACGGTGAAGGCACGGCCCTGGACCTCAGGCTGACGAGCCATGGCGCCCGTAGCACCGAGTGCTGCAAGACCAATTGCGAGACCGGCACCGATAACGCCGAGACCATATCCGATAACTCCCACGATTCCTCCTTTGTCGTGCGCGTGTGCGCAGGATAAATACCTATGTTGTAGAGGCGCACGCGGGTGCCGCGCCTCCGAACACCAAATAAATGCGACCGCTAGTGGGCGTCAGCCTCTGCGATCTGGATGTACACGGCCTCGAGGACCGTAAAGACGTATGCCTGAACAAAGGCAACGATCAGCTCGACGACGTAGATCACCAACAGGATCAGGACCCACGCCACGCTGGGCAGGGCGCCCACGGCGTTCATGGCCGTGAAGTGCTCCAGCATCGGCTGGGCAAAGAGCGTTGCCATGATGGCAAACGAGCCCATGACGACGTGGCCGGCGAACATGTTGCAGAACAGACGGACGGCGAGCGTGATCAGGCGCAGGCACAGCGAGAAGAGCTCGATGACCCACACGAACACGTTCATGGGGAAGGCGACACCCGCAGGGGCGAGGCTCTTGAAGTACCCAAAGAAGCCGTGCTTCTTAATACCGAAGTAGAGGAAGTACACAAAGGACACGAGCGCGAGGGCAGCCGTGCAGCCAATGGCGCCGGTGCCGGGCTTCATGCCGGGGATCAGGCCGATGAAGTTGTTGATCAGGATAAAGAAGAACAACGAGGCCAAGAACGGGAAGTGCTTCTTCCAGTTGTCGCCGACGACGCCCTTGGCGATATCGTCCTGCACGTACTCGATAACCCACTCGACACCGTTGACAAAGAAGCCCTCGGGGACAACCTTCTGCTTCTTGGTAAACGCGAAGAAGACCGCGAACATGACGACGGCAGCGATAAGCAGCCAGAACGAGTACTGCGTCAGGCCCGCGTTGAGGTCACCCACGACCGGAGTCGAGGAGAACTCCTCCACGAGTTCGGCGATCGCGCTGGGTAACTTGGCAAATGCGTCCAAGATTCCACCTTCCCTGTTTGCCCGCACCGAGGTGGGGCAACGCCTTTAATCCCTCATAATCACCATGCAGGCGATCACGATCCAACAAATCAAAAACCCGGCGAGCTCGCCGCACAAAAAGGCGATGAGCGCCGCGGGGACTACCAGGTGCACGATTACGACGCCCATAAAGAGCACCGCAAACGACACCATGATACCCAACATGCCCACGGTCATGTTGGCATCGCGTCGATGCGCCAGTACCGGAGCAAGCGCAAGGTACAACGGCAAAAATGCAACAAGGCCGACGACGAACCCCGTTGCGATGAACGGCACGTGGCCTGCCAGCTCAACCGGCATCTGCGTTCCCTTCTCGCGGTTTACAACTCGCATGGAGCCATACCCCGCTCACATCGTCCTAGTATTTTAGGGCGCAAGGTTGCAAAATCAATGCGCCGTTACCCAACCTTAATTGCGTCTTTAACCCCGTAGGGCGTCAAACGGACAAAAGGCCGGGCACTGAGGACGAATGGGTCGCGATAGTCGACGAGCGTAGTTGACGGGCACTACCGTGCCTGCACAAGCGCAACCCGATAGACGTTGCTGACTATTGTACGAACCGGGCACGCGATGACAAGTGGGAAAACGTAAGTTAATACACAAATGTACATTTTCTTAAGACACTCTTTATACCGCACATGCGGTCATGCGCCTTTTGAGCACCCGGCTGCCTCGTCGACTCTAAATAATATGCGTGCAGGCGCCGCTCGTACGCCCGCACGCACCAATCATGCACGCATGAACACGCGCAGCTGCTCTTGCTTGACGGCTACAGCGTGCCGTAGATGCGATCGCCGGCATCGCCCAGGCCGGGAACGATATAGGCAGCCTCGTTGAGATGGTCGTCGATAGCACAGGTATAGATATGCACATCGGGATCCTTCTCGGTCAACGACTTGAGGCCCTCGGGGGCCGCAACGATGCACAGCATGCGGATGTCCTTGACACCGCGCTCGCGCAGGTAGCTAATAGCCATCTCGGCAGAGCCGCCCGTGGCGAGCATGGGGTCGACAACCAGGCAAATGCGCTGGTCGATATCCTTGGGCATCTTGCAGTAATACTCATGCGGCTCGTGGGTGACCTCGTCGCGCTCCATGCCAATATGGCCCACGCGGGCAGAGGGCACCAGGTCGAGAATGCCGTCGACCATGCCAAGGCCTGCGCGCAGGATGGGGACGATGGCGAGCTTCTTGCCGGCAAGCTGCTTGAACGTGGCGGTGGTGATGGGAGTCTCGACTTCGACGTCCTCCATGGGCAGGTCGCGCATGGCCTCGTAGCCGTCAAAGAGCGCCAGCTCGCGCACGAGCTGGCGGAACTGGTTGGTACCGGTCGCCTTGTCGCGAAGGATCGACAGCTTATGCTGGACGAGCGGATGGTCGACAAGCGTCACGCGGGACGTATCGTAGGTAACGGTCATGGGTCTTGCCCCTTTCGTTGCGGCCGCAAGACGGCCTTGCTGACATGGCACGCAGCGATGCTCTCACGCACGCCGTGCATAAGTTTAGCGGTTTATTGTATCGAGTACCCCGTCGCAGCCCTACTGTGCGGTGCTGAGCGAACGCTTGACGGCATCACGCCAGCCGTCCAAGTTGCGCTCGCGGCGCTCGGCGGACATGTGCGGATGGAAGGTCTTAACGATCTGGGCGTTTTGCTCCAGCTCCTCAAGGTCCTCCCAATACCCGACCGCAAGGCCCGCCAAGTAGGCGGCTCCGATCGCCGTGGTCTCGACCGACTCGCACTGCAGCACGGGAATGTCCAGTAGGTCGGCCTGGAACTGCATGATGAACTCGTTGCGCGAGGCACCGCCATCGACGGACAGGCGCTCAATCGAAAGACCCACGTCCTGTTCCATGGCGCGCAGCACGTCGTAGCTCTGATAGGCCATGGACTCGCAGGCAGCACGCACGATGGTCGCGCGGCTCGAAGCGCCGGTCAGACCGCATACGATGCCACGGGCGCGCGCGTCCCACCAGGGCGCGCCCAAACCAGCAAAGGCGGGGACGAAGTAGCAGCCCTCGTTGTCGTTAATCGAAGCGGCGAGCTGCGCCGACTCGGTTACGCTGGAAATGATGCCCATGTTATTGCGCAGCCAGTTCATGGTGGAGCCGGCGGCAAAAATGGAGCCCTCGAGCGCATAGCTAACCTTGCCGTCCGCAGCGATACCGATGGTGGAGACCAGACCGTTCTTGGATTCGACAATCTCGTCGCCGGTGTTCATGAGCATAAAGCAGCCCGTACCATAGGTGTTCTTGGTCTGGCCGGGATGGAAGCAGCAGTGGCCGAACAGCGACGCCTGCTGATCGCCCGCCACGCCCATGATGGGCGGCATGTTGGTCATGATATCGCTCGCGACGCGGCCGTACTCGCCGGAACTCCAGCGGACCTCGGGCATCATGGAACGCGGAACGTCAAAGAGCGCCAGCAAGTCATCGTCCCAATCGAGCGTATGGATATTAAAGAGAGCGGTGCGGCTGGCATTGGTGTAGTCGGTGGCAAAGACCTGGCCGCCGGTGAGGTTGTAGATGAGCCAGGTGTCGATGGTGCCAAACATGAGGTCGCCCGCCGCCGCGCTCTCACGCGCGCCGTCGACGTTGTCGAGGATCCACTGTACCTTGGAAGCCGAGAAATACGGATCAAGCGTGAGCCCCGTGTGGGAGCGCACCAGCTCTTCTGCGCCCTGCTCAACCAGCTCGTCGATCAGGGGTGCGGTGCGACGGCACTGCCACACGATGGCGTTGTAGATGGGCTGGCCGCTCACGCGGTCCCACACCACCGTGGTCTCGCGCTGGTTGGAGATGCCAATGGCGGCGATGCGGTCGGAATGGATACCGCTCTTAAACTGGACCTCCATCATGACCGCGATCTGACTGGCGAGGACCGCCATGGGGTCCTGCTCTACCCAACCGGGGCGCGGAAAACTGGTTTTGACGCTGCGGCGCGCTTGGGCGACGATGCAGCCATACTCGTCGACAATGGTCGCGAGTACCGAGGTGGTGCCGCAGTCGAGCGCCATGATGTAGGAACCGCCAAAGCCAAACGAGGCATCTTCCATACCCAGGCTACCTAGATTCAATGACATCGCTTGCACCTTTCTATTGCATCGGGTCGGACAGGACCCGTTCGATCTGGGATGCGGGAAGTACGCCTTGGCGCAGAATCTGGAGCTCGCCGTGCTGGAACGACACGATGGTCGAGGCGTCGCGGCACGGGGTCTCACCGGCATCGACGGCCACATCGACCCCCTCCAGGATGCGGTCCTCCACCGTGGCGAAACTTGCCGGCGCGGGTGCACCGTGCGTGTTGGCGCTGGTGCAGGCAAGCGGGCTGCCGCAGGCGCGGATGAGCGCCTGTACCACGGGAGACGCCGACGCGCGCAGGGCGACGGTGTCGTCGGCGGCGCGCATAAAGGTCGGCACGCAGGGAGCCGCCTTGACCACGATAGTCAGGGCACCCGGCCAACATCTTCGGGCGAGCACGCGGGCCTCATTAGGGATATCCACGCCATAGCGGTCGAGCGCCTCGGCCCCATCGACCAGCCAGGCGACGGTTTGCGTGAGTTCGCGCTGTTTGAGGGTAAAGATACGGCGATAACCGGTACCGAGCGCGGGGACCGCGGCGCCGTTGACGGTGGCCTGCGGGTCGCGCGGCCACGGCAGAGATTCACTTGTATCTTGCGGAACGGCATCCGAGAAGGCGTTGACCGCCACGGCGACACCGTAGACCGTCTCGGTCGGGATCAGCGCCAGGCCGCCACAGCCGAGCACCTCGGCCGTACGCTCGACGGCAAGCCGATGTGGCTCGCGCGCTCCCTCGAATACCCGATAGACCGTCTGCATGTGTATGCCAGCCCCTTACGCTCTGGTGCAAGTTTGTTTACTGTGGGGCATTCTCGCACGAAACGTTCAACCTATTTGCCCAGAGCGCATGTTGGTTTGGTGAGCGGCTGTAGTAGTCGGTGAAAGTGAGGGGGTTATTGGCGGTTTTAGCGAGCAAGCGTCACGGTGTGATCGGGGAACTCGATGCTTGCGACAAGTTTTCCGCCGAGACTTTCGGCGTACCTGCTCAATGTATCGAGCCTCATTGAGCCCAGCTCCCCGCGTTCGAGCTCCGATACGCGTTTTTGAGAAACGCCCATTGACTGGGCTACCGAGGCCTGCGTCAAATCCTTTAGTTTGCGAATCTGAGCGAGCTTATAGGCTTCGATACGTTCACGAGTTTTCTCCTGTTCGGCAGCAATAGATTCACGCGCTATCCCGCGTGATTCCATATACTCATGCAGTTCCATCTCGATCGAGCCTCCTTACTCCTACTTATCAAGCCAACGCTCGATATAGTCGAGCACAATACGGTATCGATGCGGCTGATTTGGCATACCCTTCTCCTTCTATAGTAGAAGTTTTACGGTATATTGCAAGAGCGAACTTATACAGTTGTCTATTCCGTCAGTTTTTAAATGCGTTGTTTGGGCTCGGTGACGATGGCTCGGACGATGCGGGGGCGATCGGTGAGGTCGCGGACGATGCGCACGTCCGACAGGCCAGCCTGGCGGCAGAGCTCGGCGGCGGCGTCGAGGGCTCCCTCGTAGAGCTCGCAGGCAAAGAGGCCGCCGGCGCGCAACATGTAGGGCGCCGCGTTGAGCAGGCGGCGGAAGATGTCCAGGCCGTCGGCGCCGCCCTCGAGCGCCAGGTCGGGCTCAAAGTCCTTGACCTCGTGCGGCAGCGAACGCATGACATCGGTAGGGATGTAGGGCGGGTTGGAGACGAGCACGTCAAAGGTGCCCCACTCTTCGCGGGGAATGGAGCTTACCAGGTTGGTGAGGCTGAACGCGACCTCGTCCGCCGCAAGGCCAAGCGCATCGCGGTTTTTGGTTGCCAGGTCGATGGCACGCGGCTCGATATCGGTAGCGGTGCAGGTGACGTGGCCGCGGCGCTCCCAGGCAAGCGAGAGCGAGATGCAGCCCGTGCCGCAGCCGACCTCGAGGACGCGGGCGATGCGGGGCTCTGCTGGAGCGGGCTCGTCAGCCTCGGCAGCTTCTTGCGCGAGAGTCGCCTGCTGGTCAGCGCTCTCGATGGCGATGCCGTATTCGTCGAGCTCGGGCTCGGGGGCTTCCGCGGCCTCGGTATCTGCCGCTTCGGCTTCTGCTGCCTGCGCGGCGGCCTCCTCGGCCTCGCGATCGGCCAGCTCCTCGGCGTAGGCGCGGCTACCGAGCACATCGCTACCCAGCGCGGCCTCGTCGGCAGCCGTCAGGTTGGCGGCACGGCGCTCGGCGGTCGCGCGTTCATCGGCCAGCGCTGCCTCGGCCTTGCGGGCCTGCTCGACTTCATCGTTCCAGGGCAACTCCACGCGCTGACGGGCAGCTGCCTCGGGGCTCAGCACCTCGGCATCCAGGTAGTTGAGGACTTCCTCGACGAGCATCTCGGTCTCGGGACGCGGGATGAGCACGCCGGGGGCGCAGGCAACGTCGATCATGCGGAACTGCGTGCTACCCGTGATGTACTGCAGCGGTTCGCCTTTGGCGCGGCGGACGACAGCTGCATGCATGGTCTCGAGCTGGGCCGCGTCGAGCGTCTCGTCCATGCGCATATACAAGTCGATGCGCGCCAGACCCGTAGCCGCGCACAGCAGCCACTCAGCAGAAAGACGGGGGTGTTCCTCGCCGCGCTCGGCCAGGTACTCCTTGGTCCACTCGAGACAACGCTTGATGGTCCAGATCTCGTTTGCCATGGGGTCCTCCCCTCTTAAGCGCCAGGCGGCGCGCGAATGTCGGAGCAGATTGTACGCGAGGCCACCGCTTGGCAAGGGACGATTGAGGGCGATTATCGAGAATCAGCCCAGATTTTTGAGATGGGCTCGCTCAAAGTGCTCATTTGTCGACGTCATGATTTGCATCCGTCAAGCTTTTGGCAAGGTTGCCCCAAAACTGACCAATATCTAACCAAACACTTGCCAAATCGCTTGACGAGCAACTGCCGAAAAATGCACTGCGACTTCTCGGACGATAATTTGAGCATTATTTTCGATGGCAGATGTATAACAATGATTACTTTAAGCAGGTAAACAGCTTAATGACGTCAAGGCAAATTGAATAAACTCACAAAGCAATATGCCCAACCTAGTCATTGGGGACGTTCTTAAACGACTAGTCAAACAAGAACGTCCCCAACGACTAGTCAAACAAGAACGTCCCCAACGACTACCCAGAAAAGGAACGTCCCCAACGACTACATCGATGTGTTGGCAACGCCAGCGAGCGGGTCGCATTTGTGACAAGGTGATGTGAAACGAAAGGGCGCTGACCTTCTGGTCGCGCCCTTGAAGTTGAACGTCAGATTGTCCAAATGCGGCCCGCGCAGCGTCGGCTGGTCCGCCGTTCGGTAGAACGGCGGAACTTAGACTGCCTGTGCCAGCTTCTCGGCTCGCTCGGCGGCGGCTAGTGCCTCGATGACGGTGCCGAGCTGGTCGCCCAGGAGGACGCCGTTGTAGGTGGAGTTGAAGCCGATGCGGTGATCGGTCACGCGGTCCTGGGGCTGGTTGTAGGTACGGATCTTCTCGGAACGGTTGCCGTGGCCGATCTGGCTCTGGCGCTCGGCGCCAAGCTCAGCCTGCTGCTTCTCGAGCTCCATCTCGTACAGACGGGCACGCAGCATCTGCATGCAGACCTCGCGGTTCTGGATCTGGGAGCGCTGCTCCTGCGACTGCACCACGGTGTTGGTGGGCAGGTGGGTGATGCGCACGGCGGAGTAGGTGGTGTTAACGCACTGACCGCCAGGGCCGGAGGCGCAGTAGGTGTCGATGCGCAGGTCGGACTGGTTGATTTGGACGTCGATCTCCTCGGCCTCGGGAAGCACGGCGACGGTGGCCGTGGAGGTCTGGATGCGACCCTGGGACTCGGTCTTGGGAACGCGCTGGACTCGGTGCACGCCGGACTCGAACTTCATAACGGAGTAGACGCGGTCGCCCTCGACCTTGAACTCGATGGACTTAAAGCCGCCGGCCTCGCTGGGGCTGGAGTCGAGCACGGTGGTCTTCCAGCCGCGCGACTCGCAGAAGCGCTGATACATCTTGTACAGGTCACCGGCAAAGATGGCGGCCTCGTCACCACCGGCGGCGGAGCGGATCTCGACGATGGTGTTCTTGTCGTCGTTGGGGTCGCTCGGGATGAGCATGTACTTGATGTCTTCCTCGAGCTGGGGAAGTTTCTCCTCGTTCTCGGAGATGTCCATCTGGAGCATCTCCTTCTCGTCCGCGTCGGTCGTGTCGCGGAGCATCTCCTTGGCGGCCTCGATGTCATCGAGCGCGCCGATGTACTCGCGCGAGGCGGCGATGAGGTCGGACTGGTGCGCGTACTCCTTGTTGAGACGCGTGAACTCCTTGATGTCGGAGGCGACGGCGGGGTCGGAGAGCTTCTTCTCGAGCTCCTCGTAGGCCTTGATGATCTTTTCGAGCTTGTCGCGCATGGCGGGACTCCTTTATATGCGTGAAGGTGAAAATCGGCAGAATTGATGGGGCGCGCGGCGCCACTGCGGGGGTAAGCCCGGCTAGAACATGTCGATCTTCAGATACATGCGCATCCCTTCGCGTATGGGGTACATAGTTGCGGTCTAACCCATACATGATAGCGTGCGCAGGCAAACCTGCATATAACCCGCACGGAATGATTGGACGTAGCCATTGGGGACGTTCCTTAACGACTAGTCGTTTAAGAACGTCCAACGGCTAACAAAGGGACTGTCGCTTTGTCACATTCTAGAGCGTTTGGAGT
>CAKUHK010000038.1:0-21914 GCA_934655965.1 uncultured Collinsella sp. | reverse complement strand
GTCGCTCGCCGTGGCGGCGGGGGAGTATCTCGATTACCTCGCGGTCGAGCGGGGTTTGGCGCGCAATACGATTGCGGCCTACCGTCGTGACCTGACGACGTACTGCGCCTATCTGGAGCGGATGGGCATTGTGTCCTTTGAGGATGTGGGTCGTCGGGTCATCGAGGACTTTATCGCCGAACGGCGCGTCGGAGGGTATTCCGATGCCTCGGTGGAGCGCTCGCTTGCCGCCGTGAAGGGCTTGCACGCCTTTTTGGTCCGCGATGGGGCCGTGGCCCAAAATCCCACGGCGGCGTTGCGTTTGCCTAAAAAGGCCGAGCGTCTGCCGGAGTATCTTTCGGTTGAAGACGTCTCGGCGCTACTCGATCAGGATTTTCCCGAGGGCGAGATGGGGCTGCGGGATCGCGCCATCTTGGAAGTGCTGTATGGATGCGGCCTGCGCGTGAGCGAGCTGGTGGGACTCGATGTGGGGGATATCCATATCGATGACGGCTTTGTATTGGTGCGCGGCAAGGGCTCTAAGGAGCGTCTGGCCCCGTTGGTGGGAAGTGCGGCGCGCGCCCTGACACGCTATATATGTGATGGACGCGGTCGCTTGGCCGCCCATGCGCGCGGAACAGAGACGTCGGCGGTCTTTTTAAATAAGAACGGCGGACGTCTGTCGCGCCAGGGTGTCCACGTTATATGCGAGCGATATGGGCGCCAGGTGGGTCTGGTGGGGCTTCATCCCCACACCTTGCGCCACTCCTTTGCCACCCACATGCTCGCGGGCGGCGCGGACCTGCGCGTGCTGCAGGAGATCTTGGGGCATGCCGATATTTCGACCACGCAGGTCTACACGCATGTCGACCGCACACAACTGACCGAGGTCTATCTGGCGGCGCATCCGCTGGCACATCGTTAATACACTGCCGACCTGCAATTTCTCGTTATTTGAGGGCGGGCCCCGATTGTTGGAACGCGCTGTTGCGCACGTTTTGGCAATCGGGGGCCCGCCCCATTTTGTGCCACCGGTCGATGTCGCGGCGGGGTGCGCGTGTCGTGTGTGGGGGAGTTTGGGGTCGATGTGAACGGCGTGTAAAGGGACCAAAAATTCGCCTCAAGGTCAACTTGAAGGTTGAGGTTGAAAGGCGGGGTGCTATAGGTGGCATCCCGCCTTTACTGTAAACACAACATATTGTGTTTTCGAACATATGCTCGGGGGTGGCGCTCTATATTTTGGGGGTGGAGTGGTGGGGCGGGGTGGGGGAACGGGTGGGGAAAGGTGTTGAAAAATGGGGCGGTTCCCCATATTATTAATGGCGTCGACAGGCGGGGTGGTTCCCCGCGTACGTGCCATCTGAGTAACCGAGGGGAGGGCGCACATGGGAATGACTGGTGCATACGAGCGCAATCTCGATGCAAAAGGTCGTCTGTCCCTGCCTGCACCCCTTCGCGAGGAGCTTGGAGAGCACGTTCGCGTGTTCAAAGCCCTGGATGTCGATGCTCTGTACGTGTTCTCTGCCGAGGCCTTCGATAAGTGGGTCGAAGGACTCTTCGCGGGTCGTGAGGGCCACGAGGGTTTTAACCCGCGTGACATCAACGACCAGAAGCTCATGAGGGCGATCAACAAGCGCACCACGTCGATGGATGTGGACAGCGCCGGTCGTATCGGTCTTTCTGAGTCTCTTCGTAAGCAGGCGAACCTCGACCGCGAGGTCACGGTTGTGGGCAACTACGACCACCTTGAGGTTTGGGATCGCGCTACGGCCGATGAGGACGATGACGACGAGGCCCTGCTGGACCTCTTCTTCTCGTAAGGGCAAGGCACGAGTAACGGATGGAGCGTGGGATCTTGACACAAGAATATCGGCATGAACCTGTCATGCTCGGCGAAGTACTTGAGTCGCTGCAGCTAAAGAGCGGCTCCGTCGTCTGCGATTGCACCCTTGGCGGTGCCGGCCATTCGGTAAAGATGGCCGCGCAGGTGGGGGAGACGGGCCTTTTGCTCGGCGTCGATCAGGACGACATGGCCCTCGAGGCCGCTGGCGCCCGTTTGGACCGCGAGGTTCCCGGCGTGCCGCACCAGCTGTTGAAGGGCAACTTCGGCGACTTGGACGAGCTGCTTTGCTCGGCCGAGGTGCCCGGGGTCGATGGTTTCCTGTTTGACTTGGGCGTTTCGTCACCGCAACTCGATATCCCTGGCAGGGGCTTTTCGTATAACGAGGACGCCCCATTGGACATGCGGATGGATCCGGGTAACAACACCTTAAACGCAGCTGAGGTCATCAACACCTATAACGAACACGACCTCGCCCGGATTCTACGCGTCTACGGCGAAGAGAAGTTCGCCTCGCAGATCGCACGCGAAATCGTGCGTCGCCGCGAGCAAGAACCGATCGAGACCACTGGCCAGTTTGTCGAGATCATCAAGGCGGGTATCCCAGCTGCCGCTCGTCGGCATGGTGGGCACCCTGCCAAGAAAAGTTTCCAGGCCATTCGCATCGAGGTCAACCACGAGCTCGATGTGCTCGAGAGAGGGCTTGACGCCGCCACCAGGTGGCTCAACCCAGGAGGACGCATCTGCGTCATCTCGTATCACTCGCTCGAGGACCGTATCGTAAAGAACCACTTTAAGGAGATGGGCCAGGGGTGCACGTGTCCGCCGGAGATTCCGGTGTGCGTGTGCGGCAACGTGCCGATACTCAAGGTCATCACCCGCAAACCCCTGGTTGCCCAGCCCGATGAGGTTGCGCGCAACCCTCGGGCGAGATCAGCCAAGATCCGCGTGGCACAGCGTCTGTAGACGCGACCGCGCGATATTGGACCTCCCGCTCGTACCACAAACGAAGCTTAAACACACTACCAACGTACTCGGGATGGGAGGCGGCATATCATGGGCTATAACACCTCAAACGCAGCACTCGCCTATGATATGAACGCCATGCCCGCCTATCGTGAGGCACCGCAGGCCCCCGTTGCTCCCCGCGAGCAGCGCACGCCGCGCTTTGATGTCTACACGGGCGCGGGCCGTCAGGCAAACCAGGCGGTAAGCCCGGTTTTCATGAGCGTTCTTAAAACGTTTTGCATCATTGCGGCTATCTTTATGACGATCGGCGTCGCCCGCGTGGCACTTGCCGGCGTTACGGCCCAGGTGCTCAACGGCAACGCCGAGCTCACCAGCACGCTCGAGAAGGCGACCGACGAGAGCTCTGACCTTGAGGTCATGCATTCGGTCTATGGCGCCGACACGCGCATCCGCGACCTTGCGGGCGCCTATGGCATGGTGGAGCCGAGCGAGAGCGTTACGCTTGATTTTTCGCAGGATGCAGCCGCGGGCGCTAGTTCGACTGCGGCCGCGCAGTAATAAGACGGTAGCTGAGTATGACAAATGACTATCGCCGCGGTCCCGACGGGAGCCGTGGGTCTGGACGTCCCTCTTCGCGGGGACGTTCTGGTTATCAAGGAACGGGTCGGCCATCTTACAACGCGGGGCCGTCCTATGGCAACGACCCCGCGTCTCGTCTTCGTGGATCGGGTGGACCTCGGGTGCGCAATACGGCCGCGCGCAAGGGGTCATCGTCTGAATGGGTTACGGGAACACCGCTGCCTCGCCGTAATGTCGTTATGGCCGGCATCGGGCTCGGCCTTGCCGCGGGCGTTTTCCGCCTTGCCGACTATCAGATCGTGAATGCTGGCAAGCTGCGTGAACGCGCGGATGCCCGACGCCTGCTGGCGCAGACGCTCTACGCCAAGCGTGGCACTATCTACGATCGCAACGGTAACGTGCTGACGTCGTCGGTCGAATGCCGCAATGTCGCCGTGAATCCCCAGCTGGTCGAGGATGTCGACAAGACCGTCTCGGCGCTGGTCAAGGCCACCGGTATCGATAAAAAGACTTGTCGCAAGCTGGTGTTGTCCGATGGCACCTGGGTGTATATCAAGCGCCAGGTGGATGAGGATGACGCCGCCGCGCTGGAAAAGAAGAATCTTCCCGGCGTGCTCTTTGAGCAGGCGATGAAGCGGGTCTACCCGTATGGGAATCTGGCCTCTCAGGTGCTGGGTGTCGTAAACGTGGACAACGTTGGCCTGACGGGTCTCGAAAAACAATATGACGAGTTGCTGACCGGAACGAACGGCTCGCTTGTGCGTGAGCGCGCGAGGGACGGCGGCTATATCGCGGGCGGTGCCTATAAAAAGGTTGCCGCGGTCGATGGCGTGGACATTGTGACGACGATCGACGTCAATATTCAGCGTGCGGCGGAAGACGCCTTGGCTGAGGCGGTTGAGAAGACTAAGGCCAAAAACGGCTCGGCCTTGGTGACCGACCCGACGACGGGAGAGATTCTGGCCGCCTGCTCGTATCCGACCTACGATCAGACCGATTTGGAAAACGCCAAGACCGAGGACATGAACCTTCGTCTGGTGACGGATGCCTACGAGCCTGGCTCGGTCTTTAAGACGCTGGTGGCAGGCGCTGGGTTTGACTTGGGCGCTGTGCGCACGAGCACGTCGTTTGAGGTTCCCGCGAGCATCAAGGTGGGCGACGATACCGTTACCGATGCCGATAAGCGCGACTACACCATGACCATGGACGTGCGCGAGATGATGCGCCGTTCGTCCAATGTCGGCTTTGTTCTGGTGGGGCGCAAAATCGGGGCCGATGATTTTGCGTCCTACGTGGACAAATGGGGAATCGGGCACAGCTCGGGTGTCGATTTTCCGGGCGAGAGCCTGGGTATCGTCAAGGAACGCGATCAGTACGATGGCGCAACCTTGGGTGCGATGAGCTTTGGCCAGGCGCTGTCCGTATCGCCGATTGAGGTCGCGCGTGCCGTGGGCGGTATCGCCAATGGCGGCGTGATGATGACGCCGCACTTCTACAAGTCCAGTAAGGGCGATGAGAAGGATTGGGGCGAGGGCGAGCGTGCGATTTCCGAGGACGCCGCCTCGCAGGTGACATCGTGCATGCAAACGGTCGTGGCCGAGGGAACGGGTGTTGGCGGTGCGGTGGACGGCTACGACGTGGCGGGCAAGACGGGTACGGCCGAGCGTGCTGACGAGAACGGTGGCTACCTCAAAGAGAATTACATGTCGTCCTTTATGGGATTTGCCCCGGCGCAGTCGCCCAAGGTTCTGTGCTACATCACCCTCGACGGAACCCCGTCAGGCTCGGACGCCGCCGCGGTGCCGTTCCAGTCCATTATGGCCAACGCGCTCGACGTGTTGGGAGTCCCGCACACCAAGTAGGGGGTTACAATCTATGGCGTGGCCGGTCGGTTAATCTGGGCGTTCACACGCCCTGCACCACGCTTGCGTGGCGCTGGGATACAATACGCCGATAGCATTATTAGGTTTACAGGGGAGCTGCAATGATAGAGATCGCCGTCAACAACCTCGCGGCCGCGACAGGGGCCCGAACCGTGACGGGAGAAGCCGATCGGATATGCCGCGGTTGCGTAATCGACTCGCGCCAGGTTGAGGAGGGCACGATATTCGTCGCCTTCCCGGGTGAAAAAGTCGACGGCAACGACTTTGCTTCCCGCGCCGTCGAGTCGGGCGCCGGTGCTGTCGTGATGACGCGCGAGCCCGATGCCGAGCTGCTTTCGCTGGCCCAGGAGGCGGATTGCGCCATCCTGCATACCGATGACCCCGAGGAGTTTTTGCTGCGCCTGGCTCATGCATATCGTTTGGAGCTCGGCTGCCTGGTGATCGGTATTACCGGGTCTATCGGCAAGACGACGACCAAGGACGTGCTCGCTGCGGTGCTTTCCAAGCGCTACCGCGTCTGGGCCACCAAGGGCAACTACAACAACCTGATCGGCATGCCGCTCACGGTTCTTGCCGCCCCGGCCGATACCGAGGTTCTGGTGCTCGAGATGGGCATGAACCATTTCCATGAGATTGAGCGCCTGTCTCACTCCGCCAATCCCAACTTGGCCATCGTGACCAAGATCGGTACCTCCCACATTGGCATTCTGGGCAGCCGCGAGAATATCGCTCGCGCCAAGTCCGAGATCGTTGGCGGCATGTGCGCTGCCGGCGATCTTCTTCCGCTGCTGGTTTTGGGCGGCGAGGACGACTTTACCCCGTTCATCCGTGACACGTTTGCTGGACCCGCGGGCATCGACGTGATGCTGGCAGGCGTTTCGGACGACGATGAGGTCCGTGCGTACGACATTCGCGTTGACGATGAGGGGCGCCCGGTCTTTACGCTTGACTTTGGCATGGGCGAGACCATCGATACCCTGCTCGCCATTCCCGGCGTTCAGTCCGTCCCCAATGCCGTCAAGGCAGCGGCGGTTGCGTATCGCCTTGGCGTGACGCCCGAGCAGATCGATGCTGCCTTTAGGGGTCTTACGATTACCGGACACCGCCAGGAGATCAAGCGCGCCAAGAGCGGCGCTCGCGTTATCGACGACTCATATAACGCCAGTGCCGAATCGATGGCCGCGGGCCTTGACTTGCTGTGCTCGCTTTCGTGCGCCGGCTCGCGCATGGCCATTTTGGGCGAGATGGGCGAGATGGGCGACGAGGCCCCTCGCATGCATGAGCTTGTGGGCGCCTATGCGGCGGCCAAGAAGCTCGATATGCTCGCGTGCGTCGGCGGCGAGCTTGCCCAGCGCATGGCCGAGGCCGCGCGCATGATGGGCATGGATGAGGATCGTATCCAGGTGTTCTCCGACTATCAGCAGGTGCTCGACCGCATGGGTGGCGCACTTGAGGAACATGACGTCGTGCTGGTCAAGGGCTCCCGCTTCGTTGAGCTCGATCGCTTTGTGGAAGGTGTGTGCTAGCCAATGTTCGGCAATCCTTCGTATCCTACGTACCAGGCTTTTTTGGGACTGGGCATTGCCGCTGCCATCGCGATGCTGCTCATGCCGTGGTGGATTAAGCTCCTAAAGGTCGAGGGTATCGGTCAGCAGGTCCGCGCCGATGGCCCCAAGCGTCACTTGATTAAGCAGGGCACGCCCACCATGGGCGGCGTCATCATCCTGGTCGCCGTTTCGCTGACTTGCCTTTTGATGGGCGAGCTCACTACCGAGCTCGTGCTTGTGCTGCTCGCCACGCTGGCAACCGGCGTCCTTGGCCTCATCGATGACCTGACCTCCGTCACGCACGGTCGCTCGCTCGGCCTGACGCCCCACGCCAAGATGATTGGCCTCACCATCATCTGCGTTGCCTTTACCGTGCTTGCCGTCAACTGGTGCGGCGTTGCCCCCGAGATTCGTTTTCCCGGTGGTCTGGCGATTGATCTTGGCGTTCTTTCGACGACCATTTGCGGCCTCTCTTTCCCGTGGCTCTACATTGTCTTTTGCTGGCTGATGATCGCGGGTCTTTCCAACGCTGTAAACCTGACCGACGGTCTGGACGGCCTTGCTGGCGGTACGTCCATGATCGCCATGCTTGCTATGGCTGCTATGGCGTTTTTGCACGGTGACGTGAACCTGTCTATCTTCTGCACGGCGTGTGCCGGTGCCTGCCTGGGCTTTTTGTGGTTCAACTGCTATCCCGCGAGTATCTTTATGGGCGATACCGGCTCGCTGGCGCTGGGTGCCGCTTTTGCCTGCACCTCCATCATCACCAACACCGAGGTCGTATCCCTCATCATCGGCGGCCTGTTTATCGTCGAGACCCTGTCGGTCATGATTCAGGTCGTCTATTTCCACTTTACGCACAAGCGCGTCTTTCTCATGGCGCCCATCCATCATCATTTCGAAAAGAAGGGCTGGGCCGAGACTAAGGTCGTCATCCGTTTTTGGATTGTCGCCGCGGCCTTTGGAGCCCTAGGTCTCGCTTTGTTCTTCCAGTTGGGATAGTGGTCTTTCATGCCTCTTGCTGATGTCTTTAGCCTGCTCGTTTTGGGCCAGGGTAAGTCCGGTCTCGATGTCGCCCGCTGGGCGCTTACACACCCCGAGCGCGTGAGCGATGTTACCGTGTACGGTGGCGGCACGTCCGAGCCCAACGATGCCACACGTGCGCTCGAGGCGAGCGGGGCCAAGTTTGTCTATGGAACCGAGCAGGTCGAGGGCTCGTTTGACGTGTGCGTGACGTGCCCGGGCATCTCGGAGTTCTCGGCATTCTTTAAGGCCGGGCGCGACCATGCTGCCCAGATTATGGGTGAGCCTGAGTTCGCCTATCGTCTGTCTCCCCAAAATTGGATTGCCATCACGGGCACCAACGGCAAGACGACCACTACGTCGCTGACCGACTACCTGCTCAAGGCTGCGGGCGAGGCGAGTGTGGCCGTGGGCAACATCGGTGAGCCGCCGGTTAACGAGGTCGATGGCCGCGCGCATAACGAGTGGTTCGTGGCGGAGCTTTCGAGCTATCAGATCGCAACGACCCAGGAGCTTCACCCCCGTGTGGCGGTGCTGCTCAACATCACTCCCGATCACCTGGGTTGGCACAAGAGCCATAAGAACTACGCGCTCGCCAAGATTAAGCTGTTCGATAATATGGCTGACGACGACCTGGTGATTATCGACGTCGAGGATGCCGGTATTCACGAGTTCGATGAGTACATCTATGTTCCGGGTCGCCGCATCTGCAAGGTCGCTTTTGACGAGCCTGCGGGCGAGGACGCCGCGTTTGTGCGCGACGGCAAGATGATCGTGCGCCTGAAGGGCGTCGAGACCACGCTCGTCGATACGTCCGACCTTAAGATTTCGGGTCACCATAATGTGATCAATGCCCTGTGCGCTGCCACGGCGGCCCTGACGGTCGGCGCCGATATCGACGGCGTGTGCCGCGGCCTGACCTCGTTCCAGCCGCTGGAGCATCGTGTTGAGCCCTGTGGAGAGATCGATGGTGTGCGCTACGTCAACGATTCCAAGGCAACGAATACCGATGCGGTCGAAAAGGCGCTGACGGCATTTCCCGATGACGATGTGATCTTGCTGCTCGGCGGTCACGATAAGGGAACGCCGCTCGAGTCCTTTGCCCGCGTTGTCATGGACAACGTGCGATCGGTGGTCTGCTTTGGCGATGCGCGCGAGCGATTTACCGCCGCTATGGACGAGGCGGACGTCGATGGTGATGTCGATATCGCCCAGGCCGACGACTTGCGCGATGCCGTGGACGTCGCCCGCTCGCTTTCGAGCCGTGGCGATGTGATTCTGCTGTCTCCTGCCTGCTCTTCGTTTGATGAGTTCTCGGGCTACGAGGAGCGCGGCCGCGTGTTTAAGGACTATGTGGCCCAGCTTGCCGCCGCGTCGAATGCGCAAATGGAATAGGGGTTGCCGGTGAGAGAGGAGAGCCCCCGACAGAGTATGAGGAGGCCCGACTCGGACCATGCTTCCTCGCAACGCACAACACCGCGCGCAGGCCGTGGCGCGCAGGGCATTGGCGAGCGCTATATCGCCGGTGTTCCCGCACGCATCATGCGACCTCGTCTGGTCTTTTTGACCTGCCTATTCTCGCTGGTCTGTTTTGGCCTGCTGATGGTGTACTCGGCATCTTCGGTCGAGGCGCTTCACGAGAACGGCTCCGCGACGTACTTCCTGTTCCGACAGTTTATTTTCACCGTTATCGGTGTTGCCGCCCTCGAGTTCATTGCGCGCATCGCACCCGACAGCTGGTTTGAGGAAGGCGCGCTTAAGCTTGCCCTTGGCGCTATGGTGATCTTGCTGTTCGCTGTGTTTCTTTTCGGCAGCGGCAGCCGTGGCGCGACGCGCTGGCTGAGCATTGCCGGTATTCAGTTCCAACCGTCTGAGTTTCTTAAACCATTTGCTATTGCCTATTCGGCTATCATGCTTGACCGCTTTTTTTCACCCGGCGGCAACACCAATGATTTTATTCGTAACATGGGCGTCTATTTGGGCCCGTCGATTTTCCTGATTTTCATTCAGCCTGACTTCGGCACCATCCTGATCATCTTGTTGACCCTCGTGTGCATGGCGTTGTTTGCGGGTTTGGACCCTCGATTTATCATTTGGACTGCCCTCGCTGGTGTTCTTGTTATTGCGATCGCCCTGATTGCCGAGCCGTATCGTATGGTGCGTATTCAGGTTGCATGGAATCCTTGGGCCGACGAGTACGGAGACGGCTATCAGGCAACGCTCGCCATCATGGCGTTTGCTTCGGGCGGACTGTTCGGCCGCGGTATCGGTAACTCCACCATGAAGTATTCCTATTTGCCCGAGGCGCATAACGACTACATCCTGGCCATCATCGGCGAGGAGGTCGGCTTTTTTGGCACGCTGCTGTTTTTCTTGGTGTTTGCGCTGCTGATCTACTCGGCGTTTCGAATTGCCGAGCAGGCTACCGATCGTCGCGGCGCGCTCATGGCTTCGGGCTCTGCGGTTATCCTCGCGGTGCAATTTTTGATTAACGCGCTTGGCATTCTCAACGTGTTTCCCATGACGGGCAAGCCACTGCCGTTCATCAGTTACGGCGGCTCGTCGATTATCGTGTCGCTCATGCTTGCCGGGCTTATCTTGCGTGTCTCGTACGAGAGCGCTCGACGCGATGAATACGATCGTCGCCGCGACAGCTTTGCCGTTATGGACGAGAGCACTGCCGGTGTTCCCCATACGCGCGGAGAGCGCTCGTCGCGTGGCGGTTTTACCGTCTTGAACGGATTCGCTTCGGAGTCGGATGCCCGTCCCCGGCCGCGCACGGCGCCGCAGGGTCGCCCACAGCGACCGACGCCACGCAATACGGGCGGCGGATATAATCGAATCGACCTGAATTCGGACCCGTCGGCGCGCTTGCGCACCGACGACCAGGGCCCGCGTGTACGAAGGGACTACCATGACCGATAAGTTGACCGTTGCCATTGCAGCCGGCGGAACGGCGGGACATATCAACCCCGCGCTCGCTTTGGCCGAGGAACTGCGTGACCGTGGCCACCACGTTGTGTTTGTGGGCCAGTCGCACAAGCTCGAGGGTCGTTTGGTTCCCGATGCCGGGTTCGATTTTGTGCCCATTACCGTCACGGGCTTCGACCGTTCCCGTCCCTGGACGGCGCTGACTTCGCTGTGGCGTGTCAATAAGGCCAAGCGAGCGCTCGGTAGCCACTTCTCTAAGGTCGGCAAGCCCGATGTTGCTATTGGTTTTGGCGCCTATGTCGAGGTCCCGCTGCTGGGCTGGTGCAAGGGCGCAGGCGTTCCGTACCTGCTGCACGAGCAGAATTCCGTTCCGGGCTTGGCAAATAAGATGATGAGTTCGCATGCCGCCCGTGTCTGCATCTCGGTGCCGGCGGCGCGCTCTGCGTTTGAGCGCGAGGGCGATCCGGACCATGTGCTCATGACCGGCAACCCCGTGCGCCGCTCTGTGATCGAGGGCGATCGCGCTCGCGGCCGCAAAGCTCTCGATGTGCCCGAGGGCGCCACACTCCTGCTGGTCTTTGGCGGCTCACTTGGTGCCCAGCATCTGAACGAACGCGTTGCCTCGCTCAAAAACGAGCTGCTTTCACGCGAGAACCTCTATGTTTTGCATTCGACGGGCGCCGACGGCTTTGAGGATGCCGAGCGCGCTCTTGCCCTGACACCCGAGGAGGCAAGGCGGTATCGCGTCCAGCCCTACATCGACAACATGGGCGATATGCTGGCCGCTGCCGATTTGGTGCTTTCGCGCTCGGGAGCTTCGAGCGTTGCCGAGATCGCCGCGCTTGCCGTGCCTTCGGTGCTGGTGCCCTATCCGCATGCAACTGCCGACCATCAAACTACCAATGCCCGCTATCTAGTCGATGCCGGCGCCGGTGCGCTCTGCGCCGATGCCGATATCGATGCTCGGGCGTTTGCCGATGAGCTGCTCCATTTGGTCGACGATGCCGCGGCGCGCGATGCCATGCGCCGGGCCGCACGTGGCTTGGCACAGGACCGTGCTGCCGTCCTTTTGGCCGACGCGGTAGAAGGATTGCGTTAGTTAGACGGGATATCGCGGGTCGCCCTCGCGCGGATGCGGTAGGTGCGGTACAGTTAACGGGTTACAGGCAGTGTTTACGCAAGGAGTACACGAGCACATGGCTGATTCCCAGATTGCAACCTCCGCGCCCGAGTTCAAGAGCGCCCATTTTATCGGTATCGGTGGCGCCGGCATGAGCGGCATCGCCCTTGTCCTTCACGAGCGCGGTTATGCCGTTACCGGCTCCGACCTTAAGACGTCGCGCTACATTCGCCAGCTTACCCGCGCCGGCGTGAAGGTGCACGTGGGCCATGAGGCCGCCACCATCGACGAGGTCAAGCCCGACGTCGTCGTGGTTTCCACCGCTATTCCCGAGTCCAATCCCGAGCTTGTTCGTGCGCGCGAGCTGGGTATTCCCGTGTGGCCTCGTGCCAAGATGCTCTCGGCTTTGGGGCACGGCTACACCACTGTCGCCGTCGCCGGCACCCACGGCAAGACCACGACCTCTTCGATGTGCGCCACCATGCTCGATCGCATGGGCCTGGACCCCAGCTTCCTGATCGGTGGTATTGTCGAGGGCTATGATACCAACGGTAAGAACGGCTCAGGTGACTACTTTGTCGCCGAGGCGGATGAGTCCGACAGCTCTTTCCTGTTCCTGAACCCCAACGTGGTCATCGTGACCAATGTCGAGGCCGACCATCTCGACCACTACTCGGGTATCGAGGAAATCGAGGCCACCTTTGCCAAGTTTATGGGCCTGGTGGGCGAGGACGGTACCGTCATCGTCTGTGGTGAGGATCCGCATCTGGTCGAGCTTGCCAAATCGACGGGGCGTCGCGTGCTTTCCTACGGATTCGCCGAGTCCAACGACATCGTCTGCGTGCATCCGGACGTCAAGGGCATCCAGAGCGACTTTATCGTGCGCTTTGAGGACGGCACCGAGCACGCTGTCGAGATCAAGAGCAACCCCGGCCGCCACAACATGCTCAACGCCACGGCGGTCCTTACGGTCGCCCATGTTCTGGGGCTCGATATCGACGCCGCCGCAAAGGCGCTTTCGAGTTTTGAGGGCGTCCGCCGTCGCTTTACCCACGTGGGCGACATCGACGGCATCACCGTGGTCGACGACTACGGCCATCATCCCACCGAGATCAAGGCGACGCTCGCTGCCGCTTCGTCGCTGGGCTACAAGCACGTCGACGTCGTGTTCCAGCCGCATCGCTACTCGCGTCTGCAGGCTCTGTGCGATGACTTTGCCGACGCCTTCGCCAATGCCGACAAGCTGCTGCTGATTGACGTCTTCTCCGCCGGTGAGATGCCCATCCCGGGCGTCACTTCCAAGATGCTCGCCGATACCGTGCGCGCCAAGCACCCCGGTAAGGAGGTCGTGTACTGCTCGAGCCGTCTTGAGCTCAACGAGGAGCTCGAGAAGATAGCGGGCGAGGGCGACCTGCTGCTTACCATGGGCGCCGGTGACGTCACGACGGTCGGCCCCGAGTTCATCGAGTATCTGACTGCTAAGAAAGACGCTTAAGCCCCATGGGTCTATTTAACGCCGTCATGGCGCTTTCGGGCATGATCGATACGGATGTAATCGAGGATGAACGCCTCGCTCGCCATACGAGCTATCGTATCGGCGGCAAGGCCGACCTCTTCGTGACCTGTCACAGCTATCATGCCCTGCGTCGCGCCGTGGCGGTGCTCGACCGCGAGCAGGCGCCATGGGTCATCATCGGCAAGGGTTCCAACCTGCTTGTTGCCGATGCGGGCTATCGCGGCGCCGTCATTTCGCTGGGGCGCGAGTTTCAGCGCACGGTTGTCGCCGAGGATGGTTGCACGCTGACGGTCGGTGCAGGCGTGATGTTCGCGCGCCTGGTCAACGACGCGCTGTCGCGCAGCCTTTCTGGTCTTGAATTTGCGGTTGGCATTCCCGGCTCCGTCGGCGGTGCCGTGTCCATGAATGCCGGCACGCGAAACGAGTGGATCGGCTCGCTGATCGAGGACGTCGTTACGTTTGACCCGGGCTCCGGCATCAAGCACTATGCGGGTTCCGAGATCGCCTGGGGCTACCGTGAGTGCAGCTTGCCGCGCAACGAGATCATTCTCGAGTGCGTGCTCAAGCTTAAGCCTGCACCCAAGGCCGATATCCGCGAGCGCATGGAGCGGTACCTGACGCGGCGTAGGCGCACGCAGCCCATGGGCCGCGCATCCTGCGGGTCGGTCTTTCGCAATCCGCCCGATGCGAGCGTGGGCAAGCTCATCGAGGATTGTGGATTAAAGGGTTTTTCGATTGGCGGCGCGGAAGTTTCGCCCGTGCACGCTAATTTTATCGTTAATAACGGAACCGCCTCGGCCGATGACGTGGCTGCGGTTATCAGGCATGTGCACGGAAAGGTGAGGGAGGCGTATGGCATCGAGCTCAGACCGGAAGTTAAATTCCTCGGCTTCTAGAGCATCGAAACCAACCTTCCGCCGCGCCGGAGGGCGTTCCGGCGCACCATCCCAGCCTCAACATAAATCTGTTATGCCCTCCAAACCGGCTGGGTCCGTACGGCCCGCCAAGCGTCCTGTTGTCGGTTCGCAGCTTGGTGGGCGCCCCGTTGCCAAAAAGACGACTCGTCCGGCATCACGTTCTTCGGTTACATCCAAGCCGGCGACAGGTGTTAAGCCTTCTCGTTCTATGACGGCGCCCAAGTCCACTCGCCCCGTAGCGACGCCCAAGTCCTCCCTGGGGGCCAAGGCGACGCATGCCGGCCATACGTTGGGTGGCGCCAAGCCGCGCTCGCTGACGTCGGTGCCCGCCGCCAAGGCGACTTCGGTCAAAAAGGGTATCAACCCCCTGACATCGCTGGGTGCCATGGCAAGCAAGACATCCGATGCGGCCTCCGCCGTTAAAGGTAAGGGCAAGATCGTGGGCGGTCTCCTGGCGGCCGTGGCCGTGCTTGCCGTCGTTGCCATCGTCGTCATCAACTCCGGCCTGTTCGCCGCCACCGATATCCAGATTCAGGGTAGCGAGCACGTGACCAAGCACGATGCCATCCAGCTGATCGATCTGCCCGAGAACACGTCGCTCTTCAACGTGAATCCCGACCAAATCACCGAGGACCTCAAGCAAAATCCGTGGGTCTCGGGTGTGGATGTCCAGCGTCAATTTCCCCACACGCTCATCATCACGCCGACGGAACGTAAGGTAATCGCTATCGCGTATATCAGCTCGGATGACCTAGCTTGGGCCATCGGGGACGACGACACTTGGATCGCACCGCTGTCTACCTCGGTTGATGTTGACGACCAGGGAAATGTCGCTGCAACGGGGGAGGGCTCCAGCACCCTAACCGGCATCGATGCCGCTCTGGCGCTTGCTAAGCATTACGGTGCCGTGCTGCTAACCGACGTCTCGGCCGATGTCGCCCCGGTCTCGGGCCAGGCGGTGAGCTCCAAGGCGGTCAAAGCCGGCCTCGATTACGTCCGCGGGTTCTCGAGCGAGTTCTTGGGCCAGGTTAAGGATATTTCCACGCCTTCCGTCGAGGCCATTTCGGCAAATCTCGATAATGGCGTTGAGGTGTCGCTGGGCGATTCTGACGATATCGCCAAGAAAGAGCGCATTGTGACCAAGCTGCTTTCGCAGGTAGAGGGCGTAACCTATATCAATGTCCGTTCTCCGGGCAACTACACGTTTAGGAACGCGCCGACCGCATAGCATTCTGTATGGCTTTGTTGAGAGGCCATACCGCGCCGTTTATCTGGTTTGTTTGGTTTTCACGGTCAATTATTTGACTGATACGTTCATAATGTGCAAACATAATACGGTTTACCTTTGCATTTACTTTCAACCTGAAGGTTAATGTGCGCAGGGGTCAACCCATGCTATGGCTATAACCTTTGTTCGGAGGACCGACATGCACGAGACAGAGATCAACAACTACCTTGCCGTCATTAAGGTGGTCGGCGTCGGCGGCGGCGGTACCAACGCGGTCAATCGAATGATCGAAGAGGGCATCCGCGGCGTCGAGTTTGTTGCCATCAACACCGATGCTCAGGCACTCGCGATCTCTGATGCCGATATCAAGGTGCACATCGGCACCGACCTTACCCGCGGTCTGGGCGCCGGCGCCAACCCCGAGGTTGGCCGCAAGGCTGCCGATGAATCCCGCGACGACATCGCCGAGGCGCTCGCTGGCGCCGACATGGTGTTCATCACCTGCGGCGAGGGCGGCGGCACCGGTACCGGCGCTGCTCCCATCGTTGCCGATATCGCGATGAACGAGGTCGGCGCGCTGACCGTCGCCGTCGTGACCAAGCCCTTCACCTTCGAGGGCCGCAAGCGCAAGAAGAGCGCCGAGGAGGGCATCAAGACCCTTTCCGATTGCGTCGATACCATGATCGTTATCCCTAACGACAAGCTGCTCGACATCGCCGAGAAGAAGACCACCATGCTCGAGGCCTTCGCGATTGCCGATGGCGTCCTTTCCCAGGGCACCCAGGGCATCACCGACCTCATCACCGTCCCGGGTATCATCAACCTGGACTTCGCCGATGTTAAGACCATCATGAAGCAGGCCGGTACCGCTATGATGGGCATCGGTACCTCTTCTGGGGACACCCGTGCCGTCGACGCTGCCCAGCAGGCCATTTCCAGCCCGCTGCTCGAGAGCTCCATCGATGGCGCCACGCGCGTCCTGCTCTCCATTGCCGGCTCCAAGGACCTGGGCATCCAGGAGATCAGCGATGCCGCCGACGTTGTCGCCAACGCCGTCGACCCCGAGGCCAACATCATCTTCGGTACCGTTGTCGACGAGTCCCTGGGCGACCAGGTGCGCATCACCGTTATCGCCACGGGCTTCTCCGACTCCAACGTCAACCGTCAGGACGAGCTCTTCGCTGCTCAGCAGTCCCAGAGCAAGGCCGCTGCCGCCGCTGAGCCGCAGCGTACTGCTCCGGCTGCCAGCCCGGCTCAGGCGGCCCCGACTCGCAACGTCGGTGGCACCGAGCTTCCCAACTTTGGCAACGACCAGTTTGAGCTTCCCGACTTCCTCAAACGTGGTAGCTTCTAAGCCGTTCTTCGCATTGTTTTGCATCGGGGCGCGTCCGCATGGATGCGCCCTTTTTTGTTTCGACTTTGTAAACCAAGGCATCCAATCTCCTTACGTTCCCTTTACGTTTGCCTCCAATGCAGCGGGTATCCTTTTAGGGAAGTATGACAGCCGTATAAACACGGACTGCGCGGCGACGCCGCGGTACTTGTATTAGGAGGCTTTAGTATGGCAGCACGTGCGGACAGAGTTTCGCGTGTCGACCATGATGGAGTTACGTTGGTGGAGGGTGCGACGGGCGATGTCCGCTTTGCCTTCACCGAGCGCACCGGTGGCGTTTCCGAAGAGGCGTACTCCTCACTCAATCTGGGCTCGCATGTAGGCGATGACCCTTTTGCCGTTCAAGAAAATCGTCGTCGAGCGCTCGAAGCCATGGGTGCTGCCGAGTGCGAGCATAACCTGCTCGTGCCCAATCAGGTGCATGGTGACCATATCGTTACGGTGACCTCGAACGGCGCTGATGATCTTGAGGCTGTTCGCGAGCAGATTGCCGATGGCTGCGATGCCATCGTCTGTACGGCCCATGGGGTGCCCGTGTTGCTCTGCTTTGCCGATTGCGTTCCCGTGGTGTTGGTTGCCCCCGGCGGGTTTGCCGTGGTGCATTCCGGATGGAAGGGCACGATCGCGCGCATTTCCGCCAAGGCGTGCCAAGCGCTCTGCGAGGCCACCGGGTGCGAGCCGCGCGATGTTGCTGCCTACATCGGCCCCCATATTTTGGGTGACGAGTACGAGGTTTCCCAGGAGCTCATGGACCGCTTTGCCGCCGAGTTTTCGTGCATCGATGCGGGTGCCTCTCGCATGCTCGATCTTTCTGCCGCCATTCGCGAGGCATTGGTAGATGCCGGCGTCGACGCTGATGGGATTGTGGATACCCAGCTTTCGACCGTGCGTCAGAACGACCGCTTTTATTCCTACCGTAACGAGGACGGCACCTGCGGGCGCCATGCTGCGATCGGCGTGATGCTATGAGAAAGATCGTATCGGTCCTGAGCGCCGCGGTGCTCGCGCTCACGCTGTGCGCCTGCTCCTCGGGATCTTCCACCTCTTCCATTACCGTGGCCGGCTCTACGACGTGCCTGCCCATTGCCGAGATTGCCGCCGAGGGCTTTAAGGAGGAGACCGGCATCGACGTGCTCGTCTCCGGTCTGGGTTCCTCCGCCGGCATCGAGGCCGTCAGCGCCGGCACGGTCGATATCGCCAGCTCTTCTCGTGGCCTCAACGCCGACGAACAGGACCTGGGTCTGACGCCCATCGTTATCGCGCACGACGGTATCGCGGTCATCGTCAACGACGACAACCCGGTCGACAACCTCTCGACCGAGCAGCTCCGCGACATCTATGCTGGCAAGATCACCAACTGGAAAGAGGTCGGTGGTGATGACCTGAAGATCCAGGTCATCAACCGCGACGAGGCTTCCGGTACGCGCGAGGCCTTCCGCACTATTGTGATGGACGGCACGCCGTTCGATCGCCGTTCGGCCGTTCTTTCGGGTACGGGCCAGGTGCGCGATGTCGTGTCCCGTTCGCGCGGGGCCATCGGTTACATTTCGCTGGGCTTCGTCGACAGCCTCAATGCCAAGACTTCGGTCAAGGCCGTCTCGGTCAATCATGTCGAGGCGTCCGAGAAGACGGTTGCAAGCGGTGGCTATCCCATCTCCCGCGACCTGTATTTCTTTGTGAAGGGAACGCCTTCACAGCAGGCGCAGGATTACATCGACTACGTGACGTCCGAAAAGATGGACAAGCAGATTCGCGAGGCGGGCTTTATTCCCGTCACGAACGACGGGAAGGGGAGTGAGTAGCATGGAGGCACAGGAAAACTCCCAGACTGAGCAGACTGTTCAGGCATCCAAGAAGCGTGAGCTGGCGCTCGTGTCGCGCAGCACCTATATCAAGGAGAAGGCCCTGCAGTGGATCTTCTTTGCGTGCGCGTTCTTGGCGGTCGTCACCGTCATCCTGATTTTTGTCTTTACCACGTATTCGGCGCTGCCCGTCTTTACCGATATTGGCCTGGCAGACTTCTTCAGCTTTACGTGGGCGCCTTCCGAGGGCCACTACGGCATCATGTCGCTGCTGGCGGGCTCAGGTCTGGTGACCGTCGGTGCGCTCGCCATGGGCGTGCCCCTGGGTGTGGGCACTGCCGTGTATCTGGTCGAGATCGCCAGCAAGCGCGTGCGCAAGCTCATCAGCCCTGCTGTCGACCTGCTGGCTGGTATCCCCTCCATTATCTACGGCTTCTTTGGCATGATCATCATCCGCCCGCTTATCGCGCAGCTGACCGGTGGCCTTGGTTTTGGTGCGCTGACGGCATGGTTCGTGCTTGCCATCATGATCGTCCCCACCATCACGACGCTCACCATCGATGCCCTCAACTCCATCCCTATGGGCATCCGCGAGGCATCCTATGCCATGGGCGCCACCAAGTGGCAAACCATCTACAAGGTCGTGTTGCCGGCAGCCAAGCTGGGTATCGTGGACGCTATCGTGTTGGGCATGGGCCGCGCTATCGGCGAGACCATGGCCGTACTTATGGTCGTGGGTAACGCGCCGGTCATTCCGGACAGTATCGCGAGCCCCATCTCGACGCTCACGAGCCAGATCGCGCTCGACATGAGCTACTCCTCGGGCCTGCACCGCTCTGCCCTGTTTGGCATGGGCGTGGTCCTGTTTATCATTTCCGCCGCGCTGGTGGGCATCGTCCGCCTGATTTCCAAGAAGAAGAGGGGGTAGGCTATGTCCGATTCCGTTGAAACGACGGTCGATACGACCTCGTCGCGCGAGCGCATCAAGCGTGCCCTTTCCCACGGCAAGAAGGGCCGCATCAATAAGGACACGTCCAATAAGATCATGCTCTGCGTGTTTCGCGCCGCGGCTTACATCACCACGCTCGTGTTGGTCGCCATCATCGCCTACGTGGTCGTTAACGGCCTGCCGCATATCTCACTCGACTTTATCTTCGGTTGGCCCCAGGGCGTGAACGCTGAGGGCGGTATTTGGCCGACGATTGTCTCGACCGTCTACGTGACGGCGCTCGCCATGCTCATCTGCACGCCGATCGCTGTGCTGGCGGCTGTCTATCTGGCTGAGTACGCTAAGCAGGGCAAGGTCGTTGAGCTCATTCGCTATGCCGCCGACGCCCTGGCATCGGTTCCCTCCATCGTTATGGGCCTGTTTGGCTACGCGCTGTTTGTCGAGGCTATGGGCCTGGGCCTTTCGATGGTCTCGGCAGCTCTGGCGCTCGCACTTTTGATGCTCCCCATCGTCATGCGCACCACCGAAGAAGCCATTCGCGCCGTGCCGCGCTATATCCGTTGGGGCGCGTACGGCCTGGGCGCCACCAAGTGGCAGGTCGTCTCCAAGATCGTGCTTCCTTCTGCCTTTGGCCGCATCGCCACCGGCATCGTGCTTGCCATCGGCCGCGCCATCGGCGAGACCGCCGTCGTGCTCTATACGATGGGCCAGGCCATCAACCTGCCGATCTCGCCGCTCGATTCCGGCCGTCCCATGACGGTTCATCTGTACCTGCTTGCCAACGACGGCATCAATATGAACGCAGCCTACGGCACCGCGCTCTTGCTGATGGTGATTATCTTGGCCTTCAACCTGTTTGCGCGCTTCCTGTCGCGCAAGCGCCGCTAGTTAAGGAGTCCCATGTCCGTTTATCAGTCCGCTCCCACGCCGGAGCAAGCGGCCATCACGGCCAAGGATTTTAATTTTTGGTACGGTGACTTTCATGCGCTGACGGGGCTCGACCTCAACATCGCAAAAAACGCCATCACTGCCTTCATTGGCCCTTCGGGCTGCGGCAAGTCGACGTTTTTGCGCTGCATCAACCGCATGAACGACCTCATCGAGGGCACGCGCGTCGAGGGTACCATGACGCTCGACGGCAACGATATCTATGCCGAGGGCGTCGACCCGGTCGACCTCCGTCGTCGCGTGGGCATGATCTTTCAGCAGCCCAATCCGTTTCCTAAATCCATCTACGAGAATGTCGCTTTTGGCCCTCGTCTGCAGGGCGTGACTAGCAAAAGCGACCTCGACGACATCGTGGAAGAATCGCTCAAGCGCGCCAACCTCTGGAAAGAGGTATCCAATCAGCTCAACAAGGATGGTTTGGCGCTCTCGGGTGGTCAGCAGCAGCGTCTGTGCATCGCGCGCGTGCTTGCGGTGCAGCCCGATGTCCTTCTGATGGACGAGCCCTGCTCCGCCATCGACCCCACGTCCGTCTCTAAGGTCGAGGATCTGATGGCCGAGCTGGCGCCCGAAATGACGATCATCATCGTCACGCATTCAATGCAGCAGGCGGCTCGTATTAGCGACTACACCGCATTCTTCTTGCAGGAAGTTGCCGGCGAGCCCGCCACACTCATCGAGTATGGTCAAACCGACGCGATCTTCACCAGCCCGGTGGATTCGCGGACGGAAGACTATATCACCGGCCGCTTTGGCTGATCGGTGCGACTAGTCCCAAGCCGATCGGACCTAGTCCGGTGCGTATTCACTGTGCGGGCGGCATGACCGCACCCAACTGATTGGAGTGAACCATGCGCAAACTGTTTTCCCGTCAGCTCGTCGAGGCCCGTCACGAGATGCTGAGCATCTACGAGGCCATCGATCTGGCCCTTCACGACGCCGTGAAGGCCTATGTAACCGATGACCGCAAGCTCGCCACCAAGACCAAGAAGCGCACGCTTTCGATTGACGCCCGTTGTGCCAACCTTGAGGCCGTGTGCTACAACCTGATCGCCACACAGTCGCCGGTCGCCTCTGACTTCCGCCTGCTCCAGACGATCATCTATGTCGACTTTAACCTGCAGCGCATGACCGACAAGGTCCGCCAGATCTGCCGCGCTACGCGCCACATGATCAAGGCCGACATTTCGCTGCCCCAGGAGCTGGTCGGCACGGTCGAGGCCGAGGCCGAGGCTGTCTATCAGGTGCTGGGCTCATCGCTCTCTGCGCTCGTCACCAATGACATGTCCATCA
>CAKUHK010000037.1:0-22915 GCA_934655965.1 uncultured Collinsella sp. | reverse complement strand
ACGAAAGGGCGCTGACCTTCTGGTCGCGCCCTTGAAGTTGAACGTCAGATTGTCCAAATGCGGCCCGCGCAGCGTCGAGCCGTTACGCCGTTCGGTAGAACGGCGGAACCAATTAGTACATCTTTGCGCCGGCAGGGATGGAAGCGTCGAGCTGGATCAGGTTGAGACGCTCCTCGCCCCCCTCCTCGTGGATGGCGCTGATGAGCATGCCGCAGCTGGGGATGCCCATCATCTTGCGCGGAGGCAGGTTGGTGATGGCGAGCAGGGTCTTGCCGACCAGGTCCTCGGGCTCATAGTAATCGTGAATGCCGGAGAGGATGGTGCGGTCGGTGCCGGTGCCGTCGTCGAGCGTAAAGTTCAGCAGCTTCTTGGACTTCTTGACGGCCTCGCATGCCTTGACCTTCACAGCGCGGAAGTCGCTCTTGGAGAAGGTATCAAAGTCGACGAACTCCTCAAACAGCGGCTCGACGGCAATCTTGGAATAATCAACCGTGGGCTTGAACGGCTTGACGAAGGGGCTCGCGGTGTTGCCGGCCTCGGCAGCCTTGGCAGCAGCGGCACCGGACTGGAAACCCTTCTCGGGCTTCATGTGCGGGAACAGCAGCACGTCGCGGATGGAAGCCTGGTTGGTGAGCAGCATGACCACGCGATCGATACCGATGCCGATGCCGCCAGCGGGAGGCATACCGTACTCGAGGGCGCGCACGTAGTCCTCGTCGTACTCCATAGCCTCGTCGTCGCCGCCAGCCTTCTCGGCCATCTGAGCGGCAAAGCGCTCGGCCTGGTCGACCGGGTCGTTGAGCTCGGAGAACGCGTTGGCGTACTCGTGGCCGGCGATAACCAGCTCAAAGCGGTGCGTCAGGCGCGGGTCGTCCTCAAAGCGCTTGGCAAGCGGGCTGACCTCGATGGGGTAATCGCACACGAACGTGGGGTTGACGATGGTGTCCTCGCCCAGCTCATCGTAGATCTCGGCGATAATCTTGCCGGCGGTCCACTCGGACTTAATCTCCAGGCCCTTCTCACGCGCGGCAGCAGCAAGCTCCTCGACCGGCGTGTCGATGGTGATCTGCTTGCCGAGCACGTCGGAGACGATGTCGGTCATGGGACGGCTGGCCCACTCACCAGAAAGGTCGATGGTCTGGCCCTGGTACTCGATGACCTCGGGGTTGCCGATGGCCTTGTTAGCCGCCTTAATGACACCCTGGGCGAGCGCCTTCATGCCCTCGAGGTCGGAGAAGGCACGGTAGGCCTCCATCGTGGTGAACTCGGGGTTGTGGGTAAGGTCCATGCCCTCGTTACGGAAGATGCGGCCGATCTCGAACACGCGCTCAAAACCACCGACGATGCAGCGCTTGAGGTGCAGCTCGGTGGCAATACGCAGGTAGCACTCCTGATCGAGCGCGTTGAAGTGGGTGATGAACGGCTTGGCAGTAGCGCCGCCCTGGATGGTCTGCAGGATGGGGGTTTCGACCTCCATGTAGCCGTCGGACTCCATAAAGCGACGGAAGGTGGAAAGAATCTGCGAACGCTTACGGAAGGTCTCGCGAACGTCGTCGTTGGCGATCAGGTCGACATAGCGCTGGCGATAGCGGGTCTCCTTGTCGGAAAGACCGTGGAACTTCTCGGGCAGCGGACGAACGGCCTTGGCAAGCAGGGTCGCGCTCTTAGGGGCAACGGAAAGCTGGCCGCGCTGGGTGCGCACGACCACGCCGGTCGCGCCCAGGATGTCGCCCAGGTCGAGGGACTTGAGCGTATTCCAGGCAGCCTCGTCCATGTCGTTGATGCGGCAGAACAGCTGAATCTCGCCGGTCGCATCGCGCACGACGATGAACATGATCTTGCCCTGACCGCGCTTGGCGACCACACGGCCGGCGATCTTCACGACGTCCTCGGTGTCCTCGCCATCGGCAAGCTCGGCGTACTTAGCCTCGATATCGGCGACGTAGTCCTCAAGCTCAGAGTGCTCGGGATAGGGGTTCTGGCCCGCCTCGAACAGGGCGGCGCGCTTGGCCAGGCGGGTGGCGCGCTCGTCGTTGAGCGTCGATGCCTGATCGGCGGCGTTCTGGTTCTCTGCCATAAGTTAGCTCCTCAAACTAAAACGCTCCCCAGGATTCGGTCCCAGGGAGCGAAAACATACCTTTACGCGGGACCGTGGTCTAGCGTGCGATCTTGGCGATGGTGTAGACGCGAGTCTTGCCGGAAGGCGTAACGACCTCGACGGAGTCGCCCTCGCCGTGACCGATGATGGCGTGACCGACCGGAGACTCGTTGGAAATCTTGTGCTCGAGCGAGTTGGTCTCGGTGGTACCGACGAGCGTGACTTCCATGACCTCACCGTTGGGATCAATCAGAGAAACGGTGGAACCGATGGAGACGGTCAGATCGCCCGTGGTGGCAGCAACCTGAGCGTTGGCGAGGATGGCCTGGATCTCGGCAATACGAGCGGCGTTCTGGGCCTGCTTGTCCTTGGCGGCATCGTACTCGGAGTTCTCCGAAAGGTCGCCGAACGCGCGGGCTTCCTTGATGTCCTCGACGATCTCCTTGGCGTAATCGCCCTCACGCCAGGCGAGCTCCTCGACGAGCTTCTGGCGGCCCTCAGCGGTCAGTACGATCTGGCTTGCGTCCATACGGATATCTCCCCAACTCTGATCAAACAATCAACTGTCAACAAAACGAAAAAGACCGGCTAGCCTGCGGGCAAGCCGGTCAGGTGCTCACCCCAAAGGGATGGGACTACTCTGCGTCCGCGTCGCTGTCCTCTGCCTGCTTCTTCTTGGCAGCAGCGAGCTTAGCCTCGAGCTCAGCGATCTCCTTGTCCTCCTCGGACTGCTCGACCACGACCTCCTCGGCCTGCTTGGTCTCGGCCTTATCGTCGCCCTCCATACCCTCGCGGATATTCTTGACGGTAGAGCCGAGAGACTTGCCGAGCTTCGGCAGGTTCTTGGGCCCGAAGATAATCAGGACAACGACGAGAATAATGATGAGCTCAGGAGCCCTCAGTCCAAACATGTAGACCTCCACAATACAGCGAGACAAGCTCGAATGAGTATACCGCGGGTATCGCGGTATCACAACAATAGCTAAAAAAAGGGACCGCAAGAAGCGGTCCCTCCTCATGCTCTGGTCGGGTTGACTGGATTTGAACCAGCGACCCCTGCGTCCCGAACGCAGTGCTCTACCAAACTGAGCCACAACCCGTTAGCTCGACTATAGTAACAAAGATTTCCATCGTGTGCTAGAGAAATTTTTACTTCTTTGGCACTTCGATGCGAACCGTGTTGGGAATGAGCTCCGTCGCGCAGGACCACCAGCCGTTTTGCTGGGCAGCGTCGGCAAGCCTTTCGGCCGTGGCGGCGGTGTCGCAAATGGCAAACGAGCAGGCACCCGATCCGCACACATCTACAGCAACGGTGCCGTCTTGTTTACGCAGCCAATCGAGAACCGTTTGTATCTGCGGCTCCATCTGTGCGGAAATGACACCCAGGTTGTTATGGATGAGCGCATATGCCGTCTCGGCATCACCAGCACGCAAGGCAGAAGCTATCGCGCCGGGCTTGTCTGCAGGCACCGGGGCCTCGTCAAAACGTCGATAGGCTTCAATTGTCGAAACGATTGCCTCGCGCGGCTTGACCAGCACGACGGGCGTTGCGGGCAGCGCGGGATACTCAGTTGCCAGCACGTCTCCCCCACCTACGTAGAACGCAGGGCTCGCGTGCAAAAAGAAGGGAACGTCGGCGCCAATACCGTGCGCGATGTTGTCCAGCGCGGGATCGGTGCGATCAATTCCCCAGAGCTCCGCCAAGGCAACAATGACTGCGGCCGCATCCGTCGAGGGACCGCCCAAGCCGGCGCACAATGGAATGCGCTTCTCAATCGTCACGCAGATGTTTGCCTCGCGACCATAATGCTCGGCCATAGCAACCGCAGCCCGATACGCCGTATTCTTTTGCATGGGAAAATCTGATGCCGGAACCGTCTGGACGGTCAACGCCTGTACCGGCGTAACCGTCACGGTATCGGAAAGACCGACGGCTGCCATCAGGGAATCGACCTTATGGTAGCCGCGGTCGTCACGCTCGGTATGAACCCCCAGATAGAGGTTGATCTTTGCCGGCGCGGAAAGGGTCAGGGACCAATCGGTCACCGCTAGTGCTCCTCGAGCTGATTGCCGAGCGGGGTAAAGATATGCTCGCCGCTCTCGGGGTCAAACAGTTCGACCTGCCCGGTGAGGACATCGATATACTGGTAGGACTGACGCGACTTGCGGCCGCGGCGCTCGTCGACCTCGACGATAAAGACGGCGGGGTGGACGCTCTTGATGGTGCCCGTGCGCTCGACGACGCGGGTGCGGCCCATGTTGGCCTTAACCTTGACGCGATCGCCCACCATATCGGTCAGCTTCTCGTGGATGTCGTCGACGTGATTGACTTCCATCTCTTCCATGAACAGGGCCTCCAGAAGGTGCAATTCAAAAAGGGGATAATACCCCTAAGATAGACAAAACTCTAATACTATAGCACCCTGTTACAAACACGCGCAAGTAGCTAATTTGGCTACTTACAGATTGTCGGTATCGAGGACGATGGTGAACGGACCGTCGTTGACCAAGTCGACTTTCATATCGGCGCCAAAGATGCCGTGCGCCACGTGTTCGACATCTTGGCGAACGAGCGTCAGGAAGTACTCGTAGAGCTCGTTGGCAACATCGGGGGCGCCTGCATCGGTAAACGACGGACGGCGGCCGTGACGGCAATCGGCGAACAGCGTGAACTGCGACACCACGAGAACCTCGCCGTCGACATCGGCAAGTGCCAGGTTGGTCTTGCCGTTCTCGTCCTCGTTAATGCGCAAGCCGCGGAGCTTGCCCCACAGCTTATCGGCCTCGGCGCGCGTGTCGCCGTGGCCCACGCCCAACAGCACCAGATAGCCGCGCCCAATTTTGCCCACGCACTCGCCGTCGACTGTCACGCCGGCATTGAGTACGCGCTGTACCACCGCACGCACGGCTTACTCCTCGCCCGTCAGTTTGGCGGATAGGTGCTCGAGCGCATGGAATCGATGGCTGATGGCGTTCTTCTCGTCCGCCGTGAGCTCGGCCATAGTCTTGCCCGGCGTATCGACCGGCAGGAACAGCGGGTCGTAGCCAAAGCCGTGATCGCCGCGACCCTCGTGCGCGATAACGCCCTCGCAGGCGCCCTCGCCATAGGTGACCAAACCGTCCGTGTCGATGAGCGCGACGACGCTCATAAAGCGCGCAGTGCGGTCCTCGTCGGCCACGCCCTCCAGATTCACGAGCAGCTTGGCGTTGTTGGCGGCATCGTCGCCGTGAACGCCCGCGTAGCGCGCGCTATACACACCGGGCTCACCGTCCAGTGCGTCGACGACCAGGCCCGAATCGTCGGCAATGGCCATGAGCCCCGTCTCTTCGACGGCAGCCTGCGCCTTGATGATGGCGTTCTCCAAAAACGTCGTGCCGTTTTCCTCGGGGTCCTCAAAATCGCCCAGCTGGCCGAGCGCCACAAAGCGAACCTCGGGCATGACCTTGCCCAAAATGGCCTCGATCTCGGTGAGCTTATGGGCGTTGCCCGTTGCCACGACAATGGTCGCCGCCGGATCGAGGGTGTCGATGTCGATCTTCTCAAGTGCCATGAGTGGTCTCCTTGTCTCTATAGCAATGCCGCGCCGAGGGCGACGAGGGCCTCCGCCTCTCCCCTCTCAATCAACGGCAGTCTTATACTTCGACGTTTTCCCAGATAAAATCTGCCAAAATAAACCTGTCACTTTTTGGTAGGCTAGGCGAGGGCCTGGCGCTGGAGCTCGATGAGCTCGGCGATGCCTTTGTCGCCCAGGTCGAGCAGGGCGTTGAGGCGCTTACGGTCAAAGGGCGCCTGCTCGCCGGTGCCCTGGAGCTCGATCATCTCACCGGTATCGGTGGCGACGAGGTTCATGTCGACCTCGGCATGGCTGTCCTCGGAATAATCGAGGTCAAGCAGCGTATTGCCGTCGACAACGCCCATGGAGATGGCAGCCACCTGGCCGGTAAGCGGGATGCGCTCGATCTTGCCCGCCTCGACCCACATGGCGAGGGCGTCGTGCAGCGCCACCCAGGCGCCGGTAATGCTCGCTGTACGCGTGCCGCCATCGGCCTGAATCACATCGCAGTCGACGGTGACGGTGTACTCGCCGAGCGCCTTCATGTTAACGACGGTACGCAGGCTGCGGCCAATGAGGCGCTCGATCTCCATGGAGCGGCCCTTGCGGTTGGCGTGCTCGCGCTTGCAGCGCTTGCCGGTCGACGCCGGCAGCATGGCGTATTCCGCGGTCACCCAGCCGGCCTTAGCTCCCTTTCGCCAGCCCGGCACGCCCTCCTCGATAGTGGCGGCGCACAGCACGCGCGTGTCGCCGAACTCGGCCAAACACGAGCCGTGGGCGTGCTTCATGACGCCACGGGTGAGCGTAACGGGGCGCAACTCGTTGGCGGCGCGGCCGTTGGCGCGGTTGACCTGCATGTACTCCATAGAAATATCCTTTCGGCAAAAGATGTGGCGAAGGCTTTGGCGGCGGCCTTACATCTATTTCAGCTCATCGATATCGATATGTTCGATGCTCTTGAGCGGCTGACCAAAGATAAAGCTGCCCGCCACCGCAAACTCGGCAATGTTATCGGCTGTCGTGGCAAAACGATGCTGCGGCTCGGCGGCGTCGCCCGCCAGCTGCTCGCGGCGCGTGAGGATATCGGTCAGTTCGCGCGTGGTCTCCTCGGCGGAACTCACGACGCGCACCCCAGGCCCCAGCGCATGGCGGATAGGTCCCACCAACAGCGGAAAATGCGTACAGCCGAGCACCACGGTATCGATACCACGATCGCGCAGCGGCTCAACCGTGGCACCCACCAGCGCACGCACGGCAGGCGTATCGAAGATGTCCTCGTTCTCGAGCCACTGCTCTTGCAGATGCGCACCCGAGGCGAGCTCGTGTTCGACAACCTCGACAAAGCTCGAGGCAGGACAGCCGTATACATCGACGCCGGCATCTAGGTCCTGAATGGCGCGCGTGTAGGCGCCCGAGCGAATGGTGAGGTTGGTGGCGAGCACGCCCACCCGGCGCGTGCGGGTGCTGTTGATTGCCGCGCGTGCGCCCGGTGCGATCACACCGATGACGGGAACGTCGAGCACCTGCTGGGCCAGACGCAAGGCCGCAGCGGTCGCCGTGTTGCAGGCGATGACCATAATCTTGACGTCGTGCTTCGACAGCCAACGACCCGCCTGCAACGCAAACGAGCGCACCTCATCCTCGGTGCGGGTGCCGTAGGGGCAGCGCTTGGTGTCGCCAAAGTAGTAGACGGACTCGTGCGGCAACGCCGTCGCAATCGCGCGCGCAACCGTCAGACCGCCCAAACCAGAATCGAACACGCCAATCGGGCGCGTGTCGCCTGCCGGATTCTCGATATCGGACATTACCTCACCAGTCTCTCTCGAAAAGACATGTCCAAGTGCGGCGATGCCGCGCTACGAACGCGCCGCGACCAGCAGCTCTGCCGTCGCCGCCCAACCGTCGACAATTTTGCCGCGCGTAACGAAAGCGTTCTCGCAAGCAGCCAAGAACTCGGGCGCACCGGCGCTCGTCAGGCCATTCTCGACCAGGCAGAACGTGCCCACGTGATCGGCCATGTAGAAGTCGGACTCGGAATCGCCGAGCGCGAGCGTCTCCTCGCGCTCGATCCCCAGGTGCTCGCAGAAGCGCGCAATGGCAACGCCCTTGTTGAGACCCGCCGGATTGATGTTGAAGGCGCGGCCGTCCTCGACGCGATTAAGCTCGAGCGTCGTCGGCTTGGACAGGTGAGTCAGATGGCCGTTGCAAGCCCAGATCAGACCGCAGCCGGCCTCGTCCAGGATGGCCTGAACCTCATCGTCGGGCACATCGCCGCGCATGCCGACGGTGACCTCACGGTATTTGTAGCCGGTCGACATGTCGTTGTGGTACTCGATCTTGTGCGGCCAGCGGGCGAGGATCTTCTCGCACACGCCGGTCTGCTCGATCACCTGGTGCGGAGTAAGGCCGCAGGCGGGGTCGTAAGGCATGTCGCCGGTCAGATACTCCCAATCGTTGGCTTTGAGGTCGTACATGACCAGGCCGCCCATCTCACCAATGTAGGAGTTGAGGCCGAGCACGCGCGCGTCCTCGTGGATCATGGTGCGGTTGCGGCCCGAGGTGGGAACCACCTGAATACCAGCGCGGGCAAGTGCCACGACGGCCTCGACGAGTTTGGTCGAGGGGTTGCCGTCGTTGTCGCGCAGCACGCACGAGCCAGGCGCGAGCATGGTGGCGTCCAAGTCGGTAAAGACGTACTTGACCTTGGCAAGACGCTCGCGCATCTCGCCCGAAAGCTCAGCGACGGTCGGCAGGGTGTTGTGGGACATGGTCACTCCGTTTACGTTGAAGGGATTTGATCTTGATAGCGTGTTTTCCCTAAGGTAAACACGCCTGAAAGGCATTGCGTCATCGGGCGTCGAGCGCCCGCAAGCGCCAGCTTAACAACAGCAGAGTTTAGGCATCGTACGCCGCAAGGATGCGCTTGAGGACCGAGCCGTCGCGCTCGCAGGGCTCGGGCCCGTTCTTGCGCAGCATACGCTCCTCCTCGCCCTTGCCGGTCACGATAACCACGGCGGGTCGCTCGGTCTCACGCACGGCCGTCTCGATGGCGGCGGCGCGGTCAGTCACAATCTGCCAATTATCGTTTCCCTGGGCCTGAACGTTGCGCGCAATCTCGACGCAGATATCCTCAACATCCTCAGGGCCGGGGTCATCCTCGGTAATCACAATGCGATCGGCGTACTTGCCGGCGGCGATGCCCATCGTGGTGCGGCGATCGACACCCTTGCCGCCCGTAGCGCCAAAGACGACCGCAAGCTCGCGCTCGGGATAGTTCTCGCGCAGGTCGCGCAGAAGCGTCTCGAGGCTCATGCCGTTATGGGCAAAGTCGACGACGCCCAAAATCTTGCCCGACGCAGACGGGTAGAGCTCCATGCGACCGGGAACGAAGACGCCCTCAAAGCCGTGAACGATGCCCTCCTCGGAAATGTCCAGGGCCTCGGCGCAGGCAATGGCGGCAAGCGCATTGGACACGTTGAACTTGACGGGCGTGGGAATCACGACGTCGCGCGTAAAGCGCGGCGTGCGAACCGTTGCCACCACGCCGCAGTCTCCATTACGAATCGCCGACGCAAACACGTCGGCACGCTCGTCGGTCAGGGAGAACGTCACCGTACGCTCGCAACGAGATGCCGCCTCGAGCACGCGGTCGACCTTATCCATGTCGAGATTAACCACGGCGAAGCGACTTTGCGAGAAGATCTTGAGCTTGCTGGCAAAGTAGTCCTCGAGCGTCGGATGCTCAATCGGCGAAATATGGTCCTCGCCGATATTGGTAAAGGCACCAACTTCAAAGGCGATCTTGCCCGTGCGCTCGTATTTGAGGCCCTGGCTCGATGCCTCCATAACCAGCCACGGAGCACCCGCCTCCGCTGCATGCGCGATGCGAGACTGCAGCAGGAAGGATTCGGGGGTCGTCAGCTTGGAAGGGCCCGCCTCGATTCCGTCGTCGAACTCAATGCCCGTATTCAGAGCGGGTCGATGACAGCCCGTGAGCTTTGCCTCGTTGGCGAGAATGCCGCGCAGGTAGAAGCTGCAGGTCGACTTGCCCTTAGTGCCGGTAAAGGCGCAAACCTTCACCTTGCCCGAGGGGTGACCGTAGTAGGCGTCCGCCACCACGGCAAGCGTGCGACGGATATCGCTGACGATCACGGCGGGAACATCGACGCCGTAATCGACCTCGGACACGTACGCCACGGCGCCATCGGCAATCGCCGAGACCAGATACTCGCGCTTAAACGCACGGCCCTTGCAAACGAACAGCGTCCCCGGACGCACTTGGCGCGAGTCGTCGGTCGCAAACTCTATGTACTGGTCGCACATGGAATCCGGCTTGAAGGCAACGAGGCCCTCGGCCTCGAGCAGCTCCACGTAGCGCATCAAAGCCAGCTTCTCCTGCGTCACACCCGACATATAACGACCTCTCTCGTTAAACCTAACCTTAAAAAGGCAAAACCGTCTCAAGCGAAATCGGTCACGCCCCCTGTATTATCAACCATCCTAATATGCCACCTGACCTTGTGGGCATTGCAGCCTCCTAAAAAATTGCATGGACTGCGCCATGGGTTAATAACTGGCAACAGACTCCACATCGCATAAAATCGAAGCATTCCGGGTGTTATTCTTTGCCCAACTGTCTTGATGCGCCTCATTGACCTGCAATGTTGACCCATCATGCCCTAAGCAAAGGATTCCAAATGAAACGACACGTCAAACGTCGCCACCATTCTGCACGCGTCCTATCGACCTGGCATATCGCCTGCGCCTTCATGGCAGTCGCCGTAGTCCTTGCCGCCATCATCGGAACGAGCGGCTGCTCGTCCTCTCAGGACACCTCGGGCAGCTACGCGCTCGTCGAGGCTGGCAAACTGACCGTCGCAAGCGACCTCGCCACGCCCCCGTTTGAATACGTCAACGATTCCGGCGATGACCAGGGCTTTACCTATGAGCTCATGGGCATGATCGCAGACGAGCTCGGCCTGGAACTCAACTACCTGCCGGCGCAAAAGTTCGACGGCATCATCCCCATGGTCAAACAGGGCGTTAAGACCGACGTCGGCGCATGCAATATCACTATCACCGACGAGCGCAAGGAAGAGGCCGACTTCACCGACCCCTACATCGACTCCAACCAGGGCGTCGCGGTTGCAAAGGGCACCGGATACGACACGGTCGATGGCCTCAACGCATCGGGCGTCAAAATTGCCGTGCAGTCGGGCACCACGTCCGAAGAATGGGCAATCGAGAATCTGCCACAGGCAACCACCGTCAACTTTGACGACTGGACGGCAGCCTTCACCGCCGTCATGAGCGGTCAGTGTCAGGCGGTCGTGTGCGACCTGCCCGTTGAGCAGTGGATGGTTTCGAACTCCTTTACCGGCATGGAGATCATCAAAGAGGTTCCAACCGGCGAGCAGTTTGGCATTGCGGTCTCCAAGGACAACCCCGAGCTGACGCAGGCCATCAATGATGCCCTTGCCAAGATCAAGAGCTCCGGCGCCTACGACAAACTGTACGAGAAGTGGTTTGGCATGGCGCCCACGAGCGGGTCAGATAGCGAGGGCGCCTCGAGCACGGACGACGCGACGGGCGCGTCACTCGCCGTCACCTCGGCAACCGCCAAGTCAAACGAAGACAGCGGCAACGGCGTTCTTGGCGGCATCGCAACCCGCCTGACCTGGGAGGCGACAACGGGCAGCGACGAGGGCGACGTTTCGCAAATTACGCTCGAACTGCCCGAGGGCGGATCGTTCGAAAGCACCGACGCCAAGGTCACACTACTCGACGGCCTTAACCAGACGAGCGTCAAGGCATCGTGCTCGCTCGACGGCTCAAGGCTCATCATCAAGTTCGCCGAGCCCGTCGCGGCCGGCGCACAGATTCGCGTCGTCGTCCCCGACGTCGTGTTCCCCAGTAGCGCAGGCACCTACGCCGTCACCGGCAGCTATGTCGCCGACGGAACCGAACGCGAGCTGCCCGAGAGTCCCACGATCAGCGTCTCGGAGAGCACCACCGTACAAGAAATCGTTGCTTGGCTCGATGCCCAGCCTTGGGTCGCGGCGTGGAACTCCAACCCGTTTTTAGGCATGTTCTGCAAGCCGCAGATCATCGTCACTTCGATCGCCTCGCTCTTTAAGGGCTGGGGCATCGCGCTCGCCGTGACCGCCATCGGTTTTCCGCTTGCCATTCCCATCGGCCTGCTGTTTGCCTTTATGAAAATCAGCAATAGCCGTGTGCTGCGCGGCGTCGCCGTGACATACATCAATGTCCTGCGCGGAACCCCACTCTTCCTGCAGATCTACATAGCATTCTTTGGGTTCCCCATGATCGGCCTCAATGTGCCCAACCTGCCGCTCGGCATTGGTGTGCTCGCCATTAACTGCTCGGCCTATCTCGCCGAAATCTTCCGTGCCGGTATCGAAAGCGTGCCGCATGGGCAGTCCGAGGCCGCCTATTCGCTTGGCATGACATGGCCCCAAGTGATGTCGCGCATCGTGATTCCGCAGGCGGTACGCTGCGTCATCCCCACCATGACCAGCGAATTCGTCATGCTCTATAAGGACACGTCGCTGCTTTCGAGCGTCGGCGTCATGGAGCTCATGCTGTTCTCTAAAAACCTCACGGCGACCACGGGCAACATCACGCCCTACATTTGCGCCGCACTTTACTATCTGGTCGTGACGATTCCGCTCATCCACGTTGTCACCAAGATTGAGCGACGCCTGGCCGAGCGCAGCAAGCGTTAACCGCTCGCGCACCTCACATGCAGCGATCGCCGCAGTCACGACCCGCCACTTCATCCGAAGTGCGGGCCGTGGTTTTTCGGTCCCCTCGGCGCTTATGCTCCATCACGAAACAAAAGATTGTCATCATAGTAAAGATTAATTGACACTGACTGCTGCTAGCCTTGCGGCAGTGCACCTGAGCCGTCAGCAGAAAGGATCTTGCATGTGCGGTTTTGTCGGTTTTACCGGTACAGATGAACAGAGTGAGCTGGTTCTCACGGCCATGATGAATCGCATCATCCACCGTGGTCCCGATATGGGCGGCCAGCATATCGTCAACAACGTTGCCCTTGGCTTCCGTCGTCTTTCGATTCTTGACCTTTCCGAAGCTGGCGCTCAGCCCATGTCGAGCGACGACGGCAAAGTCACGATCGTCTTTAACGGCGAGATCTACAACTTCCAGGAGCTTCGCGCCGAGCTGGAGGCAGCCGGCTACGTCTTCCACTGCAACGCCGACACCGAGGTTCTGGTGCACGGCTACGAGGAGTGGGGCGAGGACCTGGTCAACCGTCTGCGCGGTATGTACGCGTTTGTGATTCATGACCAGAACAAGAACAAGCTCTTTGGCGCCCGTGACATCTTTGGCATCAAGCCGTTCTATTACTACCAGGCCTCCGACGGCTCGCTGCTGTTTGGCTCCGAGATTAAAAGCTTCCTGGACCATCCCAAGTTCGAGAAGGCCGTCAACCACGACGCGCTGCGCCCCTACCTCACACTGCAGTTCCCCGCCACGGAGGAGACCTTCTTTAAGGGCGTGTTCAAGCTTGCCCCGGCGCATTGCTTTACATACGACCTAACGACCAACACCATGGACATCAAGCGTTACTGGAGCTGCGACTTTACCGACGACAACTCCAAGACCTTCGAGGAGTACGTGGACGAGTGCGACAAGGTCGTGCACGAGAGCGTCGCCGCGCACCGCATCGCCGACGTCAAGGTTGGTTCGTTCCTCTCCGGCGGCGTCGATTCCAGCTACATTGCCGCCTGCCTCATGCCCGACACGACCTATTCCGTCGGCTTTGACTACAAGAACTTCAACGAGACCAACTACGCTGCCGAGCTTTCCGACAAGCTGGGCATCAAGAACGTGTGCAAGATGATTACCGCCGACGAGTTCTTCGACGCGCTGCCTGATATCCAGTACCACATGGACGAGCCGCAGTCGAACCTCTCCAGCGTACCGCTGTACTATCTGGCCCAGATGGCTGCCGAGGAGGTTACCGTCGTCCTTTCGGGCGAAGGCGCTGACGAGCTGTTTGCCGGTTACGAGTGGTACGAGGACACCCCCGAGATGCGCTCCTTTAAGAAGCGCGTGCCGCTCGGCATTCGCCGCGCCCTGGGCTCGCTCGTTCAGCATCTCCCCTACTTTAAGGGCCACAACTTCCTGACCAAGTGCGCCGAGGTCCCCGAGCGCTGGTATGTGGGCCAGGCAAAGGTGTTCGACCCGTCCGAGGTCGACGAGGTGCTTAAGCCTGCCTATGATACCGGCAAGAACGCCGCCGAAATGTGCGCCGAGTATTACAAGCAGGTTCCCGACTGCTGTGAGCTCTCCAAGAAGCAGTATCTGGACATGAACATGTGGCTGCCGGGCGACATCCTGCTCAAGGCCGACAAGATGTGCATGGCGCATTCCCTGGAGCTTCGCGTCCCGTTCCTGGACAAGAAAGTCATGGAGTTCGCCGAGCATATCCCTGCCAATTACCGCGTAAACGAGGAGGGCTGCAAGCTCGTCCTGCGTCACGCTGCCAACCGCACGCTGCCCGATGAGTGGGCAACGCGCAAGAAGGTTGGCTTCCCCGTGCCGGTTAAGTTTTGGCTGCGTGAGCAGAAGTACTACGACTACGTTAAGGAGTACTTCACCGCACCGTGGGCTGCCGACTTCTTTGACACCGGCGCGCTCATGAAGCTACTCGACGACCACTTTGAGGGTCGCGCGCTCAACCAGCGCAAGATCTACACCACGCTGACGTTCCTCATTTGGTACAAGCGCTTCTTTATCGACGAGAACAAGGGTACCGAAGTCGCCGCCTAAGTTTCGTTATGAATTAGCAGTGAACCGCGCAAGGTTTCCGCTATACTCAATCCCTGCGGGCGATTGGCGCAACGGTTAGCGCAGGTGCTTTACACGCACAAGGCTGGGGGTTCGAATCCCTCATCGCCCACCACTTGATTGTTAGGCTCCCAGCAATGGGAGCCTTTCTTGTTAGGGCCCAGCGCATGGGATTCGAACTCGACAGGGTGCGGAGCTGAGGAAACGCAAAGCGTTTTCCAGCGCAGCACGCGAGGAGCGAAACGACGAAGCGAAAGCGGGCGGCGCCAGCCGCACGCGGACATCCCTCATCGCCCACCACTTGATTGATAAGGCTCCCAGCGATGGGGGCCTTTCGTTTTTGGGCCCATCGCAGAGGGATTCGAACCCGCAAGGACCCCCTATTTCAAGGTCCGTGGTCAAAAAATGGCAAAAATGAGTACTGCTACTTTGCTTGCAACATATAAAAAGACAGTTCTTGCCGCTGTTACGCAACATATGTCCATTATAAGTACTAGCAGCTGGATTAGAATCGTGCATTCATCGCCATTTCATCTTGCAATTTAGCCTTATTAGTCCAAAATTGCTGCTACCAAATCGGTAACAGTACTCATATTTGATGTTTTTTGACCAACAGGTCTCCCTGCCTTCGCAAATCTAAGGCAAAACGGGCTCCAGACCGCTGAATCGTGCCGTATATGGCACGCCCGCAGTCCGGAACCCGTTCCAAGCAACTATATTCGCCCGTGCTAGGCCAAAACGTCCGACAGGATCTCAACCAAACTGTCCACGTCGGCTTCCTCGCAGACGAGCGGCGGCAGGAAACGCAGCGTATGAGCGCCAGTAGCGTTGATCACGGCACCGGCGGCCAGCGCGCGGGCAACAATATCATGCGCATCGCCCGCGGCGTCATCCAAATCGCAACCGAGCATCAGACCGCGTCCGCGCACCTCGATCACATGCGGCAGCGCAGCAAGCTTTGCCTCCATATAGGCGCCCACCTTGGCGGCATGCTCGGCATAATCACCGCGCACGAGCGCGGAGAGCGTCGCGGCGCACGCCGCGACGGCCAGGCAACTACCGCCAAACGTCGAACCGTGGTCGCCGGGCTTAAAGACATCGGCGATCTCCTTCTTTGCCACCACAGCGCCCATGGGCACGCCATCGGCAATGCCCTTGGCAAGGCTCATGATGTCGGGCTCCACGCCATAGGTCTGGAATGCGAACGGCTTGCCGGAACGGAAGATACCGCATTGGACCTCGTCGGCGATAAGTACGGCGCCCACCTCGTGCGCCAAATCGCGCGCCGTCGCCATAAACTCCTCGGTCATGGGGTGCACGCCGCTCTCGCCCTGAATCGGCTCGAGCATGACGGCGCAGATCTCGCTTCCCAACTGCTTAAAGATCGCACGCAGCTCGTCGACATCGTTGGGCGTGCAGGCCACAAAGCCACCCGGCAGCGGGCGGAAACTATCCTGCAGCCAATCCTGCATGGTGGCGGCAATGGTCTCGAGCGTACGGCCGTGGAAACCGCCGCGCATGCACACGATGGTGTTGCCGCCGTTGCCGGCGCGCTTGGCGTACAGGCGCGCGAGCTTCATCGAGCCCTCGTTGGCCTCGGCGCCTGAGTTGGCAAAGAAAGACTCCCACACCTGCTCATCCGCAGCCGGCGCGCCAAGCGCGGCAGCCGTGGTCTCATCACCAGCGGCGATGGCATCGGCAAGCACGCGCGCGCCATCCACGTCATCGTTAGCGAGCTTGGACAGCAACGCCGCGACCTGACCGCGCTGCTCAATGTAGAAGTAATTGGAGACATGCATGAGCTTTTTGGTCTGTGCCTCGAGCGCCGAGAGCACAGCCGGGTTGCCGTGACCAAGGCTGCATACACCGATACCGGCAAGAAAGTCGAGATACTCGCGACCATCGTCGCCGGTGAGCTTCATGCCATAACCTTCGACAAACTCGACCGGGGAGCGGCCAAAAGTATGCATAACGTAATGGGATTCGAGCGATTGTTGAGCTGCAAGTGACATGGGATGCCTTTCGTTGAACGCCAGATGGCGCGGGCTATAGGTGTAGAGATGCGACGATTGCGGACAGGCTAAACGGTCTGGAGCTTTTCGACCTCGTCGAGGTTCTCGGTCAGGCGCGCCGCAAACGTCGAAAGCGGATGCGGGTGCGTATCGAACTCGTAGGCCGTCTCGGTGGAATGGATCACGGTGCCGACGCCGGCATCGGTCAGCAGCTCCAGCAGCAGCGAGTGCGGCGTGGTGCCGTTGATGATGTGGGCGCGGAACACGCCGGCGGTCAGGGCATCGACGGCGGCACGCAACTTGGGGATCATGCCCTTGTCGACCTCGCCGCCGTAGAGCATCTCGTTGACCTCGTCGAGCGTCAGGTTGGAGATGAGCGAATCCTTGTCGCTAAAGTCCTTGTACAAGCCGTCGACATCGGTCAAAAAGATCGCCTTGTGCGCGTGAAGCGCCGCCGCAACGGCACCGGCAGCGGTGTCGGCGTTGATGTTGAAGAAACCGCCGTCCTCCCCCGCCGCAACCGTGGCGATAACGGGAATGTACTCGCTATCGAGCAAGCGCTCGATATAGTCGGTGTTGACGTGCGTAACCTTACCTACGCGGCCGAGCTCCGGGTCGAGCGGCTCGGCGATAAGCGTACCGGCATCGCTGCCGGACACGCCCACGGCCAGATTGCCGTGGTGGTTGAGCGCCGCGACCAGCTCCTGGTTGACCTTGCCGCCCAAAACCTCGCGCACGATATCCATGGTCTCCGGCGTGGTCACACGTTGGCCGTTCTTAAACTCGACGGGAATGTCGTAGTGGCTGAGCGCCTCGTTGATAGCCTTGCCGCCACCGTGCACGATGACGGGGCGCATGCCGATGATCTTGAGCAGGACGATGTCGCTCATCACGTCGCGACGCAGCTGCTCGTCGATCATGGCGGCACCGCCGTACTTGATAACGACCGTCTTACCGGTCAGGTTCTTAATCCACGGCAGCGCCTCAAACAGCAGCTGCGCGGTTACTTCGTTGGATTCGCTCGAGCGACAATCGCGTGCGAACTTCATAGTCGGCCTCGTCTTTCGTATAGCTATCGCGCCACGCCTCGTTTCCCGCAATCGCAGCGGGACGCGCGGCACATCTGGAGTCTAGGAACGGTAGTCGCCGTTGATGGAAATGTACTCGTGCGTAAGGTCGCAGGTCCACACGGTGGTCGCCGCGTCACCCGCGCCCAGGTCGGCCGAAATCACGATCTCGGGCGCCTCAAAGCGACGCAGAGCCTCATCCTCATCAAAGGGAACGGTCAGGCCGTCACGGCAGACGGGCATACCCATCATGTCGATAGAAACGTCCTCTTGGTTAAACTGCACGCCGCACTTGCCGAGCGCCATGGCGACGCGGCCCCAGTTGCAGTCGTGGCCGGCAATGCAGGTCTTGACGAGTGACGAGTTGGCTACGGCACGGGCGGCAGTATCGGCCTCCTCGTCGTTGAGAGCGCCGGCAACGTTGACCGTCACGAGCTTCGACGCGCCCTCACCATCGGCGGCGATATTGCGAGCTAGGCTCTCGCACACCTCGTGCACGGCAAAAGCCAGCTCATCAAAGGCATCAGTGCCCTCGACGATAGGCTCGGCGTCTGCAGCCGCGGCGCCGGAGGCAAGCATGATGCAAGTATCGTTGGTCGAGGTGTCAGAATCGACCGTTACCTTATTGAAGGTCTGTTTGACGGTCGAGAGCAGCAGGGCGTGAAGCGCTGCCGGCTCGACGGGGGCGTCGGTGGTGATGACCGCGATCATGGTGGCCATGTTGGGCATGATCATACCCGAGCCCTTACACATGCCGCCCACCGTATAGGCATTGCCCGCATGGCCCGCAGCCTCGCTACGATAGCGCACGGCATACTCCTTGGAGTGCGTGTCGGTCGTCATGATGGCGCGGGCGGCATCGGCGCCACCGTGGGCGGAGAGTGCCTCGTAGGCGGCAGGAACGGCAGTCTCGAACGTGTCGATCGGCAGAATTTGGCCAATCACGCCCGTGGAGGCAACCAGAATCTGCTGGGGTTCGCAGCCAATGACCTGCGAAGCAATGTTGCAGGTCTCGCGCGCACAGGCAAGACCGGTCTCGCCCGTCGCGGCGTTGGCGTTGCCAGAGTTGACCGAGATGCCGGCGATAATGCCATAGCCTTTGTCGGCACCACCCAGGTTGGCACGGCTCACCTGCACGGGCGCCGCGCAAAAGCGGTTGGTCGTAAACACGCCGGCTCCGGGACAGGGCTTATCGGGCACGACGAGCGCATAATCCAAGCGTTCGGGATTCTTGCGGAACCCAGCGTGGATGCCCGCAGCCTTAAAACCAGCTGCCGCCGTAACGCCGCCCTCTACGGCACGGATCTTAACGTCAATCAACTCGGTATTCATCGTCTTTATGACTCCTTATATCAAATAAAAAACGGGCATCGCCTGGTGCGCCATGCCGATCGCAATCATGAGACCAGCTTAAAAGTGGCGCCCCACTCGATGCCCGACTACCAAATCGTTAACAATCGAATGTGCTACACCGGGCACGCCACTGTGGGCAAGCCTCGTCGCTCGTCAAACCCAAAGACGATGTTGGCGCACTGAACCGCCTGTCCTGCGGCGCCCTTGCACAGATTGTCGATGGCGCCCGTCGCCACCAGCACGCCCGCGCGTTTGTTGAGCGCAAGGCCAATCTGGGCAGCGTTGGTGCCGACGACCGAAGCCGTCTTGGGCTGCTGGCCGGCATCGAGTACGCGCACGAAGGTGCGGCCGGCATAGAACTGCTTGTAATGGTCGACAACATCCTCGAGAGTCAGGGTGTCGAGAGCCTGCTGGGTGAGCGGCATCGTCACCGTGGAGAGCAGGCCGCGCTTGAGCGGTGCCAGATGCGGGGTAAAGACGATACGATCGGTCAGGCCAAGGATCTGCTCAATCTCGGGCGTATGGCGATGCTTGCCCACGCCATAGGCCTCCAAGTTTTCGTCCGCGCTGCAAAAATGGGTGCGGGCGTTGCAGGACTTGCCGGCGCCCGTCACACCGCTGATGGCATCGACGATCACGGGACCGCCCTGGGCAACCCAGCCGGCGCGCACGGCAGGCGCGGCGGCAAGGCTCGTTGCGGTGGGATAGCAACCGGCGCAGGCGATCAACACGGGCTTGTCCGCGGCATGGTCGGCTGCGGCGGCCTCCAAGTCCTGGCAGAACAGCTCGGGCAGGCCGAAGGCGCGGGTCTTGAGCAGATCGGGGCTCGTGTGCTCGACGGCATACCAGGCCTCGAACACGGCCGGGTCGCTCAGACGGTAATCGGCCGAAAGGTCAAAGCAGGAAACGCCTGCAGCAAGCAGGGCGGGCACCTGCGCCATAGCAGCCGTGTGCGGCACGGCCAAGAAGACGGCGTCACAGGATTTGAGCTCGGGAGCGTCGTGCGTCGTGAAGACAAGATCGCTCACGCCGGCAAAGCTCGGATAAACGGCAGACAGCGGCTGCCCAGCATCGGCGTTAGACGTAATGGCGACAAGTTCAAACTCGGGATGGCCGAGCACGAGGCGAATAAGCTCGGCACCGGCATATCCCGCAGCGCCGACAATTCCAACCTTTAAAGACATATCAGACTCCTTGTCTGCAGTTTATGCACCAATGCGCATCCCGCAGCCGTCGTTATGAAGTGGGTTGAAACTTTAGCACCAAAAGATGCATGAATACGTAAATAGCTTGCATATTCATGCATTGAAACAATCCCGACACATTCGCTCGAAGGAATTGACAAAAAGAAGCGGGCCCCGCAATGACCGACACGCCTTACGGCGCCGGACAATACGGGGCCCGCCCATGTTGCAATTAAATTGTTGGGATGAGCCTGCCTGACTAGAGCTCGACCGGCACCCATTCGTCGTGGTTGCAGATAAAGGCCTCGGGTTCCTCGACGCTAAATAAGACAAGCGTGGGATCATCAGGTCCCTCATAGTGCTCGCTCAAGCGCTCCAGATGCTTCCATCCGGCCTCACGCATTTCGTCCGAAGCCCGGTCGTCCAGACCCGCGCGCCCGCGCAGAATCAACCACCCATGGCCAGGCCACCAGCTCGTAGCCTCAAAGCGCTGATTTTGCAGCAGCTCCTGCCACACATCCTTGGTGCGCGCCGTCACAAACCACAGCTTGCCGTCCTGAATCTGCGCAAACGAAAACGGACGCACATGCGGCTGCCCGTCCACGCTCGTCGCCAGGTACCACGCCGGCACCGACGTCAGATACTCCAGCACCGTATTCAATCCGTCCATGTATCCTCCTGCACTAGTCTTTTTGGGACGAGGCTGTTTTAGCTACTTTGGCGATGATTTTTCTGGGATGGGGATTAAAAAATAATTAGGTACACAATGATTTTTTAATCCCCAGAAAATCATCCCAGGTGCCCAGGGTAGCTAAAACAGCCCGTCCCAAATTAGCTATCCCCTAGGGTTAAAGCTCCAGGTGTTCCTCGCTGCCGTCGATATCGCAGAAGCGCGCGGCGATATTGCGGACCGAGAAAAACGCGAGGCGACCGTCGTTGACGCTCTCGTGATCCTCGCCGATGCCCACCATGTGCTTAAAGCCAGCCTGGCGCACCTTATCGCTCACGACCGCATCGTCTTCGAGTGCGGCCTCGCCGGTCAACACGATCCAGCACTCCCCCGGCTTCCAACCCGAGACCTCAAACTTGGGGTTCGCACTCAGCTCGGCCCACACATCCTTGTCACGCGAGGTGCAAAACCACAGCTTGCCATCATCGACCATGGCAAACGAGAACGGCCTTACGCGCGGCTGGTGCCCGTCGGCCACATCAGTCGTGGCCAGATACCATGCCGGAATGCGCCTAAGGTACGAACAGGCGCGCTCGAGTTGAGCCGTGCGATCGATATCGGTCATAGGGACCCCTTTCTTGCGCTCGAATCGAGCCTAGACGAGTTGAAGATTGACGACAATGACGCATGCGAGCAGTAGCACCGTCACCACCGCAGCCAGCGCGTCCCCGCGGCTAAATGCAAGCGTATGCAGGCGCGTGCGCCCTTGCTCGCCGTGATAGCAGCGCGCGTCCATGGCGGCGGAAAGCGTTTCAGCATGACGGAACACGCCCGCGAACAGCGGAATCGCCACGCTGCCGAGCATACGCACGCCACCGAGCGGACCACCCGTCACGCGCGCACCGCGACTTGCCTGCGCGTCCGCCGTCTGCTTCATCTCGGTGGCAAACTGCGGCATAAACCGCAGCGCAATACCCATGATCATGCCGAGCTCGTGTGCAGGAAGCCCCACGCGCGCAAACGGTGCGAGCAGGCGCTCAAAGCCCGCGGTAAGGTCGAGCGTCGGCGTGGTGAGCGTGATGGCGCTCATGCCGGCCATCATCAAGGTCAGGCGGCAAGCCATGAAGGCGGCGGAATACAGCGAGCCCTCGCTTATCTGCAGAAAGCCGAACTGCCACAGGATGCGCCCGCTTTGGTCAGAAAACAGGTTGAGCACCGCGACCACCACGACAATCGCCAGCAGCGGCGCCATCGACGACAGGACGCGACGAGCCGGCACCCGGGCCGCGGCATAGATCAGCACGACAAAGATCGCAACTGGGACCAGTCCGCGGAAGCTGCCGACGGTGAGCGTCGTGATCAGGAATACAAAGCCCAGAAGTAACTTGGTGCGCGGATCCAGTCGATGAATCGCGCTGTTCCCAGGATAGTAGCTGCCAAACGAAAACGCCTCCATTAGCAGCCCTCCTCTCGCGCGACCGTCTCGAATTTGGCCTTGCCCACGGCACTCGAAACGCCACCCGGGAGAGCGGTCAACAAACCTGCCAGCTCATCGGCCAGCGACTCAACCGTATAGAGCCCGGCGCAGCGCAGCGGCACGCCGGCCTCCGCAAGCGCCAACGCCATGCACTGGGCAGCGGGAACGCCCAAGCCAATCGACTTAAGCTCATCCGCATGCGCAAACACCTGCGCGGGCGTGCCCTCTGCAAACACCGCGCCCTCGTTCATCACGACGATACGGTCGCAGCAATTGGCCAGGTCATCCATGCTGTGCGAGACCATGACGACGGTTAGTCCCTCGCGGTGAAGTCGATCGATGAGCTCCAGGAAATCCCTGCGTGCGGCCGGATCGAGTCCCGCCATGGGCTCATCGAGCACCAAGACCTCGGGCTCCATGGCGAGCACGCCGGCAAACGCCACGCGGCGCTGCTGCCCGCCCGAGAGCTCAAAGGGGCTCTTGTCGCCCACTGCGGCAAGGTCGAGACCCACACGCGCGAGCGAGGACTCGACACGGCGGTCAACCTCGTCTTGCGGCAAGCCAAGGTTGTGCGGACCGAATGCCACGTCCTGCGCCACGGTCTCGGCAAACAGCTGACGCTCGGGATACTGAAACACCACGCCGACCTTGGCCTTAACCGCGGC
>CAKUHK010000036.1:0-23172 GCA_934655965.1 uncultured Collinsella sp. | reverse complement strand
GGCGTTGCCAGATCGACCGTGCTGTTCTGAGATTGCGCCATGCGCGCCTCGCCCTCCAAATAAAACAATCGGACCGCATCCAGTGTACCCACCGGGTGCGGTCCGTTTCAATGGCTCAAAAGCCCTTGCCTAGCAATTATCGGTCTTAAGCCGAAACGTGCTTACATGAAGCCGCAAACGCGACCGATGATGCCGACGGCGAAGAGAGCCAGGATGATGACGATCGGGCTGACCTTCTTCTTGAGGAGCTTGCAGACCAGCAGGGTCAGGCACACGGCGGCAAGGCCGGGGATGAGCTGATCGAGGTTGCCCTGAAGCGTGGTGACCTTGACCTGATCAAGGGCAGTACCGCCGATGGAGTTATACATCGTCAGTGCTTCCTTGACACCCTCAGAACCGGCGGGCAGGTTAGCCCAGTCGATAAAGGCGCCAGCAGACTGCGTGACCTTGGAGACGACCGGGGTGAAGGAGATGGACACCCAGCGCTCGACCAGGGCGCCGATGATGAACATACCAAGGATGGAAGCACCCTCGGTGACCTTGCCCATCAGACCGCCGGAGAGGTCCTTGGCGATGGAGGAGCCGACCTTATAGCCAAACTCCTGCGTGTACCACTCGAAGGCGTAACGAATAATGTTCCACGCGAAGAAGAACAGCAGCGGACCGGCAATGCTGCCGGACAGGGCCAGGGAAGCACCCAGAGCACCCAAGATCGGGCGAAGGGTGAACCAGAAGGCGGGGTCGCCGACGCCGGCGAGCGGGCCCATCATACCGACCTTGACGCCCTGGATGGCGACGTCATCGATCGGGGCACCGTTGGCGCGCTCCTCCTCGAGGGCGAGGGTAACGCCCATGACGGGGGAGGAAACATAGGGGTGCGTGTTATAGAACTCCAGGTGGCGCTTAAGCGCGGCAATCTGGTCGTCCTTGCTGGTGTAGAGCTTCTTGATCGCAGGGATCATGGAGTAGCACCAGCCACCGTTCTGCATACGCTCGTAGTTCCACGAGCCCTGAAGGAACTGATGACGGAAGCAAACCTTCTGACGATCGGACTTAGAAAGCTGAATCTTGTTCTCTGCCATATGTATCACTCCCTTCCTACTCGTAATCATTCAGAATGTCGCCGAGCGGGTCGCCGGAGCCACCGCCCATGCCGCCACCCTGCTTGGCCAGATCCTTAAGGCCAAGGTAGATGAGGGCGAGGGAGATGCCGATGAGGCCCAGGGCGATCAGCGTGAGCTGAGGGATGGCAGCAAGGACAAAGCCGAGGACGAAGAACGGCCAGGTCTCCTTGGTGGCCATCATGTTGATGACCATGGCGTAACCGACGGAAGCGACCATACCGCCGCCGACGGCCATGCCGCCGGACAGCCAGTCGGGCATAGCGTTCAGCGCGTTGGTAACGGCCTCGGCCGGGATGATGCACAGAAGCACGGCCGGGATGGCGATACGGACACCCTGCATGAGGATGCCGGCGTACTGCCAACGCTCGATGCCGGCGAAGTCGCCCTTCTCGGCGCAGGCGTCCATGCCGTGGACCATAGCGGTAGCCAGGGTACGGCAGATCATGGTCAGGAACAGGCCGGCGACGGACAGAGGCACGGCGACGGCGATGGCGGCGGTAACGGCCTTGCCGGAATCGGTGGCACCGCCGTTAAGGGCGAGCGCCATGATGATGGCGGAGGCGACAGAAGCCAGGGCGGCGTCAGGTGCGACGGCGGCGCCGACGTTAGCCCAACCAAGAGCCATCATCTGAAGCGAGCCGCCCAGGAGGATGCCCTCCTGAAGGTGACCGGTTACGAGACCGATAAGCGTGCACGCAACGAGCGGCTGATGGAACTGGAACTGGTCCAGAACGCCTTCCATACCGGCAAGCAGCGCGATGATCGCGATAAGAACAATAGTAAGCGCGGACATGTATCGGACCCTCCTTTACTATGCTTGAGCGGCCAGTTCGGCCTTTGCTTTCTTCAACATGGCGTCGAGATCCTCGGAGGAATCCGAAGGAACCTTGCGGACCTCGAACTTGACGCCCTTGGCCTTGAGGGCCTCGAGGGTCTTGACATCGTCATCGCCCATAGCAACGGCGTTGGTGACGACGACCTTGCCCTTGGAGTGAGCCATGGAACCGATGTTGACTTCCTTGATGTCGACGCCGGCCTCGATGGCCTTGAGCAGATCCTGCGGGTTCTCGAAAAGCAGCATGGCCTTGGTATCACCAAAGCGCGTGTCCTTGACGACCTCGGCCATCTTCTTGATGGGCACGACGTTGGCATGGACTCCCGGAGGGGCAGCTTGCTCGATCATGGTCTTGCGGAGCTCGTCGTGAGCAACGCCGTCGGAAACCACGATGATGCGGTTGGGGTTGATCTGCTTGGTCCACGTGGTGGCCACCTGACCATGAAGCAGACGGGTGTCGATACGGACGTGGGCAATCTTGATGTGCCCGTCGCCGATCACCGTTCCCGGAGGAATGGCACCCGCAGGAGCAGCGGCGGCCGCAGCCGGCTTCTTCTCCTCGGGCTCCAGAGACTCGGGCTTGACGCGCACGCCAGCCTTAGCCTCAGTCACGAGATGTTTTGCGATCGCATGTGCAGTGTTCTTTGCGTCAAAGCGCTGCGAATATGCCTCGATGAGCATAGGCAGGTTGACACCGGTGACGATAGCCCAGGAATCGTGGCCCTCGATGAGCCCGCTGATCTGGTTGAACGGCGTGCCGCCCCACAGATCAACGAGGAAGAGCACCTGCTCCTGGTCCTCGAAGGAAGCGACTGCTTCCTCGACCTTGGCACGGAAGTCGTCGGGGCCCATGCTCGGCTCGAGCGAGACCACGGCTACAGACGGCTGATCGCCAAAGACCATCGAGCCCGTCTGCTTGATTCCAGCAGCCAAGTCCCCGTGGCTAGCAAGAACAATACTTACCATCACATAACCTCCTTTTTGTCTACGTAATTCCTACACGACACTGAAGAAGTATAGCTGTTTGGTTTGTGGAATTATAGCTAATTTCGCAAAAGGTTGGATTATTTGTTTAAACGTCAAGTTTTGTTACAAATTGATTACGTTGCTGCTTTTTGACTCATTACACGCCAAGGCGTCGCTCATCAAGCCATGCATTTTACAGATACAAGCAGGCTGTTCATTAATATCGATTTTAGGCAAGCGCGTATGCGCTTGTACTGCCGCTATTTTGTTTAAACAGACATAACTTGACTATTAGCGTGACTTATGCACTTCGATACTACTCAAAAAAGTTGCGGTGGAATAGTTCTTGTTTAAGAGCCAGAAGGCTGGATTTAGGAACTATTTCACCGCAACTGATGCGGGCTAGGCGATGTGGAGGGGGTTGGCGGCATCGACGGCGTCTGGGGTGTCGATATCGGAGTCGACGGGCGCGGCGTCCGCGGGGTCCTCATCCGGAGTCTCGATCTGCTTGATCATGACCTCCTGGCCCTGGAGCAGATAGGTCTCGCCACTGCCGCAATGGGGGCAGGTCTTGCCATGCTCGACCGTCGCATAGTCACGGCCGCATGCCTCGCAATGCGTCACGGCCTCGACGGGTTCCACGATAAGCTCCGCGCCCTGCGCGATAGGCTTTTTATCTGCCGCCCAGCGCCAAGCGTCGAGCAGCAAGTCGGGAACGACGCCCGAGACCTCGCCCAGCAGCAACGTCACACTCGAAACGCGACGCACGCCATTGGCGCGCGCCACATTCTCAACATCGCGAATGATGTGATAGACGATTCCCAATTCGTGCACTTTTTTCTCCGCCGTTCCCGTTATGGCTACTTACTTGCGACCAAACTTGATCTTAATGGCACGCTTTAGCGCGTACTTGCCCAGGCTGGGGAGCTTTTGCTCGTATTTGACCATCGTGGAGCACTCGGGGCGGTCGCGATCCAGATGGATGGCGTCGAACGCGCACTTGGTGGTGCACAGGCCGCAACCGATGCACTTATTGGGGTCGACGATCGAGGCGCCGCAGCCCAGGCAGCGGGCGGTCTCGGTGCGCACCTGCTCCTCGGTAAAGGTCTCGACGTACTCGCTAAACGGCGCGGCCTTCTCGCGCTTGCGGTCCACGTGGGCAACCTCGCGGCTCGCGTTGTCGTAGCTCTCAATCACGACATCGTCGCGGTCGAGCGCAGTGTAGCGGCGCTGATTGCGGCCGATGGTGAGCGTAGAGCCCGGCTGCACAAAGCGATGGATGGACACGGCGGCCTCGTGGCCGGCGGCGATGGCATCGATGGCAAAGCTCGGGCCGGTATAGACGTCGCCGCCCACAAAGATGTCGGGCTCGGCGGTCTGATAGGTCTGGGGATCGGCGAGAGCACCCTGGCCGCGGCCAAGCTCAACCTTGGAGCCAGCCAGCAGGTCGCCCCACACGATGGACTGGCCAATCGACATGACAACACGGTCGGCGTCGACACGGCGCAGGTCGTTCTCATCGTACTCGGGCGCGAAGCGGCCCTCGTCATCGTAGGCACGCGTGCAGCGCTTAAAGGTAATGCCGCACACGCGACCGGCCTCGTCCAGATGGACCTCCTTGGGACCCCAACCGCAGCTGATGTGTGCGCCGTCCTCGACGGCCTCGCGACGCTCTTCCTCGCTGGCGGGCATCTGCGTCTCGCTCTCCAGGCAGAACATCTCAACGTGCTCGGAACCCAGACGGCAGGCGTTGCGGGCCACGTCGATAGCCACGTTGCCGCCGCCCACCACGATGGTGCGGCCGGGCAGCGCGTCGATCTTGCCGCTGTTGACCTCGCGCAAGAAGTCGACAGCAACGGTCACGTCCTCGGCATCCTCGCCCGGAATGCCGGCAAGGCGGCCACCTTGGCAGCCAATGGCCACGTAGAAGGCCTTAAAGCCCTGCGCGCGCAGCTCGTCGAGCGTCACATCGCGACCGACTTCCACGCCGTAGCGGAACTCGGCGCCCATCAGGCGAATGACCTCGACCTCGGCCTCGATCACATCCTTCTGCAACTTAAAACTGGGAATGCCGTAGGTGAGCATGCCGCCCGGGCGCTCGTTCTTCTCGAACACGACGGGCTTGTAGCCCTTCTCGGCCAGGTAGAAGGCGCAGGACAGACCAGCCGGACCGGCGCCGATGATGGCGATCTTCTGGTCGAAGCCGCCGGCGCGCGTCGGGGTCACCGCAGGCGGGACATAGCGGGTCGCGGCATCCAGATCGCGCTGGGCGATGAACTTCTTGACCTCGTCGATAGCCACGGCGGCGTCCACGCGGCCGCGAGTGCAGGCGTCCTCGCAGCGCCGATTGCACACACGGCCACAGATAGCGGGCAGCGGGTTCTCGCGCTTGATGAGCGCCAGGGCCTCGTCATAGCGCCCCTGGGCTGCGAGCTTCAAGTAGCCCTGAACGGCGACATGCGCGGGGCAGGCCGTCTTGCAGGGCGCCGTGCCGGACTCGTGCGTCTCGATGCGGTTGTCATTGCGGTAGTTGGGCGACCACTTGGTGTGGTCCCACTTGGTGGCATCGGGCAGCTCCTGGCGCGGGTACTCGGGCACACGCCCGCCGGCCTTTTTGCTGCAGAGCTTCTGGCCCAGCTTGGCGGCGCCGGCCGGGCACACCTCAACGCAGCGGCCGCACGCCACGCACTTGTCCTTCTCGACCTTGGCGACGTAGGCCGAGCGCGACAGGTTGGGCGTGTTGAACAGCTGCGAGGTGCGCAGCGCGTAGCACACGTTGACGTTGCAGTTGCAGATGGCGAAGATCTTGTTCTCGCCGTCAATGTTGGTGATCTGGTGCACAAAGCCGTTGTCCTCGGCCTGGCGAAGGATGTCGTAAACCTCGTCGCGGGTCACGTAATGGCCGCGGTCGGTCTCGACCACGTAATCGGCCATATCGCCCACGGCGATGCACCAGTCGGCCGGATCGTCGGCGCAGCCCTCGCCCATCACACGACGGCTCGCACGGCAGCTGCAGGTGCTGGCGGCATACTTGCCCTCGTATTTGTCGAGCCAATGCTCGATATGCTCAATGGGCACCGAGGTGCTCGTGGCGTCGATGGCTTTCTCGACCGGAATGACGTGCATGCCGATGCCGGCGCCTCCGGGCGGCACCATCGGCGTGGCCTTGGACAGCGGGCCCTTGGACGCCTGCTCAAAGAACTTGGCGTAAACCGGGTGCTCCTCGAGCTGGCTCACGCGCATGTTGAGGAACTCGGCAGAACCCGGCACCAACATGGGCAGCACCCACTGCTTGGCGCGCTCGGGGTTTTCCCAGTTGTACTCGAGCAAGCCCGTGTAGCTCATGTCGTCGAGCATCTTCTCGATATCGGCCTCGGGCATACCGGCGAGCTTGACCATCTCGGGCAGCGTGTAGGGACGGCGCATCTTCATCTTGCAGAGCACTTCGGCCTGCTCGTCGGTCGCGGCCTCGGCAAACGACCAGTACTCGTAGCCCAGCAGCTCATCGCGGTGAAGCAGACGGTTGGTGCAGTGTTCGCACAGCTTGACGATGGCCTCGCGCGGATGCTCCGGCAGCGGCGGCACAAACTCCGCGCCGATGTCGGGCTCGGTATAGCTAATTCCCGGTCCGTTGAGAATCATGGTTGTCCCTTCTCTTGCCGCAGTCCGGCGAGACCGCAGCGCCCCTCTTTTTTGCAGGTCGGGCATGCCCCCATGCCGTTCACCCGCCATTGTTGACATTGTGTCAAAAATAGTATTGACGAACCGTCAACAATATTCAAGACTGTTAGGCGAACGGTTGGGCTAAAACGGATGAAAGGCGGCAAAACATGAGCAACAGCGCGGCAGATACCTCCGTGGTCGATGCTATCCCCGCCGTCGATGCCGCCGCTACAACCGACGGCGCGGCAAAGCGCCTGACGGGCGACGAACGCCGTCGCGAGATCCTCGATGCCGTGCGCACCGTAAGCTCCGAGCTGGGCGTATCCCACCTTTCGGTATCGGCCGTGACCAAACGAGCCGGCTGCACGCGCTCGCTGTTCTACCACTATTTTGCCGATATGGACGCCGCCGTCACCGCTGTCATGGACGAGGCAATCGACGGCTTTATCGCCGAGCTCGAACAGTGGAACGCCAGCCGCACGGTTGGCGATATCGAAGGTGCGCTCGACACCGTCGCCCCGCTCTTTAAGCGCCTGGTCGCCAGCGGCCACGAGCTGCCACACACGCTGACCTCAAGCAGCGGCGCGCTCTACGGCGGCTTTCTGCACAACGTGGTCCAGCGCGTGGCGCAGTACATCTGCGACACCACCGTGGTGGACTTTGTCGCCCATCACGACCTGCGCATCGACCATGTCTATGAAACGTTCTACACCCTCATCATGGGACTTTTAATGTATATCCGCACGCACCCCGATGTGCCCGACGAGACGGTCAAGGAGATCATCGCCTCGACACTCCACATCGAGGGCTACACCGCCAAGTATCCCGAGCGCAGGCCCGGGAACTGACGACATTTGGCCAAACTGCCCGCGATCGGAAGAGGGGCCGCGGGCTTGTGAAAGGAGAGCAGCATGCTGTTCGATGTTTGGGGTAGCGATACCCTTATCCACTGGGCTGGCTGGGCCATGGTCTTTATCGGCCTGATCGTGCTCAACGAGGTCGGCCGCCGCACTAAGCTCGGCGCGGCCATTATCTTTGGCGTGGCTCCGCTGGCCATGACCATCTACTGCGTCGCCATCGCCGTCGGCGTTTCGCAGGGCGCCGACTGGGCACTCACCAACCCCACCCATGTGTACCAGAACAGCTGGTTCCACTACGCCAAGGTGTACGCGGCGCTGGCCGGCTGCTGGGGCTTTATCGCCATTAAGTACCAGTGGGGCAAGATCGGCAAGGCGCACTGGTTCCGCGCGTGGCCGTTTGTGATCGTCGCCATCAACATCATGATCGCCGTCGTGTCCGACTTTGAGAGCGCCTATCACTTCTTTGTCCTGGGCGAGTCCACCTGGGTCACCTCCGAGGGCGCCACGCAGCTGGCCGGCTGGAACAACGTGTTCAACGGCATCGCCGGCATCATCAACATCTTCTGCATGACCGGCTGGTGGAGCGTCTACGCCTCCGAGGACAAGACCGACATGCTGTGGCCCGACATGACCTGGGTCTACATCATCGCCTACGATATCTGGAACTTCTGCTACACCTACAACTGCCTGCCCACTCACTCCTGGTTCTGCGGCTTTGCGCTGCTGCTGGCGCCCACCGTCGCCGCCTTTGTCTGGAACAAGGGCGGCTGGATCCAGAACCGCGCCTTTACGCTGGCCATTTGGTGCATGTTTGCCCAGGTGTTCCCCTACTTCCAGGAGGAGTCCATCTTTGTGACGCACTCCACGCTCGACCCTACCGCCGCCACCGCGGTCTCGATCGCCGCGCTGATCGCCAACGTCGCCGCGATCGTCTACATCGTCTACCGCGCCAAGAAGCTCGGCCGCAACCCCTACAAGCAGGATGTCTTTGAGGGCACCAGCGATTGGGAGAAGGCGACCGCCCGCCGCGCCAAGGTGGATTACGCGCACGCCGAGTAACGTATTGGTCGTCGTCGGCACGTGGGCATAGTCCCACTTGCCCAGCTTTCGATCCATGCCTCGCACAGCCCCCGGAACGCGATTCACTTGCGTTCCGGGGGCTTTTTGCTGCCGCGACTGTGGGTCGGATTTACGCTCACATTAAATCGAATTTCAAATTGCACGCCGGCTCTATATGGCCCCATTTTTGGGTACATTGTTGAGCCGACATTGCATTGGGGGATATATGAGTGATGAGACAACGGGCCAAGAGGATGCGGTCCAAGATGCAGAAGCTTGCGCTGAGGCTTTGGAGAGCTTAGACCAGATAGCGCTGGGCGAGATTGCGTTTGAAGATGCGGAGCTCGACGCGCAGGGCGAGTCGGAAGCCAATGGCGAACAAGATGCCGACGATGATGCTGCGCCTGTCGAAGATGAGGCAGATCATGAGGACTCCGAAAGCGAGGCAGATGACCAGCCCGAATCAGGCACGAGCGAGGAAACCATCTTGCTCGACAGCTTGCCGGTCGAGGATTCGCTGACCCGCGAGCTCCCCGGCCTAGGCTCTGCTCCTGTCGTAGATGAGACCATCGCCATGGGCGATATTCCCCTACCGTCCGTTCCTTCGGCACGCGAAGCCGAGGTTCGCCATCGCAAGATGTCGCCCAAGCGCCGCAATCTGATGGTCGCCGGTGTCGTAGCCGTCGCGCTTGTCGCCGGCGGCGCAGGCTACGCCGCATGGACCGGATACCAACAGGAACAGGCTGCCGTTGCCGCCGCCAATGCGCACACGATGATGTCGGTGCAGATTGGTGTGCATGTCGCAGGGCTCAACTGCTCCACCGGCTCCAAAATTCCCGTACAGGTGAGCGGGCAGGACTCCGACGGCTCATCCGTGAGCGAAACGCTCTACGTTGATGAGCACGGTCGCGGCATCAAGCTGCTGCCCGGCGATTACACGCTCTCCATCGCCGCCTCCCCCATCGCGGCCGACGGCACTATCTATACCGTCCCGACCACCAAGGCGCAGGTCACTATCAAGAGCGACGGACAGGACCTGAGCGGCCAGGCCACCTTTAAGCTCAAGGTGCCTTCGGCCGACACGGTGACTGACGACCAGATCGATACCGCCGCCAAGTATGCCGAGGAAGGTGGCGCGAGCTCCGCCGCCACCGCCAAGGTGCTCCAGCAGGCAGCAACCGCACGGCGCGACGCCGCCGCCAACGCCGTGAGCGCGCAAAAGGCACAGGCGGCCCGCGATGCCGACGCTCGACATAAGGCGACAAATCTGTATCAGCTCGATATTCCCGTCGAGTGGTACGGCAAGGTCGCGACCTGGCAAAACGGCAGCACGCTGTGCATCTACCTTGCCGGCGATACCAATACGCCGATTGTGACCCTTGTCGCCGTGCGCGACGGTGAGAGCTTTACGCCCGATGAAGGCGATACGGTTTTGGGTGCGGCCAACCTGGGCAACGGCTACACCGTCTACGCCAGCGGCCCCGTCTATCCGTATGTGGTGCCCCAGACCATCAACGGGCGCACGCAGGACCCCGTGTCGACCTACCCCATGGACACGGCCATCGAACTTGTCGAGCTGACGACCGGCAACCGCTACACCTACAGCCAGATCAAGAACGTGCTGGTCGGCAAAGACGGCAAGGCCGACGCCGCGACCAAGCTCGAGACCGACTACCTCGCACAGATCCTGCTACCGAGCATCAAAGCGCAGGACTAACCTCCTACGACGAGGGCAGTCTTTTTTGGACGGGGCTTTTTAGCTGCCACTACCTGCCGGATGATTTTTTATCCCCGTCCCAGAAAAAAACTTGCTCTCTAGCTAATCAAGAATAAGTTGTTTCTTGATTAGCTAGAGAGCAAGATTGCGTGTAACTTGATTAATGCTTAAGCAAGTTTTTCTGTTTCTGCCCAGATTCTGCTGCCTAGCGCCAGGGGTCGGCTTCGAATAGTGGCTCGCGCTCGGGGCGGCGATCGCTGTAGGGATCGTAGCCGTCGTCGTCCTCGTTCTCGGCACGAATGAAGGGGTCGCACGGCTTGGGCGTCGGCTTGGGCGCGAGCTTGGGTGCGGTGGGCGCAGCGTCGGTCGCCGGCCTGTTCGTCTTGGTCTCGTCTTTCATTTGCATATCTCCTTGCCATGTACTCACGTTCGACATCATCGATTGTCGCACGAAAAAAGGGCGACGGACCCAATTGGATCCGTCGCCCTTGGCGTTTAGAGACGAGCTGGTAGATTTTAAGGCATGTCCCAAAAATCTACTCGGCGTCGGGGACCTCGTAGGTGGCCGCCGGCGTGTTGTCGCACACGACGGTAAAGCCGCCGTCCTTGTCGACATCGACCGTCACCTGATCGCCCTCGCGCACCGTGCCGTCGATGATGGCGGCAGCGATGGCGTCCACGACCTCGCGCTGGACCAAGCGCTTGAGCGGACGAGCGCCAAAGACCGGGTCCAGGCCGCCCACGGCGAGCATCTGCTTGGCCGCCGGGGTGACGGCAAGCGTCATGCGCTCCTTGGCCAGACGTGCGCGGACGTCGGCGAGCTGGATGTCGACGATCTTCTCGATCTGCGCCATGCCGAGCGGATGGAACACCACGATATCGTCGATACGGTTGAGGAACTCGGGGCGGAAGGTCTGAGCCATGGCCGCGTCGACCTGATGGCGCATCTCCTCCTCGTCCTTACCGGACAGGTCGGCAATGGCCTTGGAGCCCACGTTGGACGTCATGATGATGATCGTGTTCTTGAAGGACACCTGGCGACCCTGGCCGTCGGTCAGACGACCGTCGTCAAGCACCTGCAGCAGCACGTTGAAGACGTCCGGGTGAGCCTTTTCCATCTCGTCGAGCAAGATCACGGAGTACGGACGACGGCGCACGGCCTCGGTGAGCTGACCGCCCTCGTCGTAGCCCACGTATCCCGGAGGCGCACCGATCAGACGCTGGACGCTGAACTTCTCCATGTACTCGGACATGTCGATACGCACGAGCGCGCGCTCGTCGTCGAACAGGCACTCGGCCAGCGCCTTGGCGAGCTCGGTCTTGCCCACGCCGGTGGGACCCAGGAAGAAGAAGCTGCCGATAGGCTTGTCCGGATCGGAGAGACCCGCGCGGCTGCGGCGCACGGCCGCGGCGACGGCGGAGACGGCCTCGTCCTGGCCGATGACACGCTTATGCAGCTCGCCTTCCAGGCCCTTGAGCTTGTCGAGCTCGCCCTGCATCATCTTGGAAACGGGCACGCCGGTCCAGGCGCTCACGACCTCGGCGATCTCATCGGAGGTCACCTGCTCGTTCAGGCCTTCGCCATCCTGCTCCTTTTGTGCCTCGAGCGCGGCCTCGGACTCCTGAATCTGCTGCTGCAGGCCCGGGATCACGGAGTAACGCAACTCGGACGCACGGCCCAGATCGCCGTTACGCGTCGCGCGCTCTTCCTCGCTCTTAGCCTCGTCGAGCTGGCCCTTGAGCTCCTGTACGTGGTCGATGGCGTTCTTTTGGTTGAGCCAGCCGGCCTTTTGCACGTTGAGCTTTTCCTGGACCTCGGCAATCTCCTGGCGCAGGGCCTCAAGACGTTCCTTGGAGGCGTCGTCGGTCTCCTTCATGAGCGCCTGCTCCTCGATCTGCAACTGGGTGAGCTGACGCGTGGTGGCGTCGATCTCGACCGGCATGCTATCGAGCTCCATGCGCAGGCGGCTTGCTGCCTCATCGACCAGGTCGATGGCCTTGTCGGGCAGGAAGCGGTCGGCGATGTAGCGATCGGAGAGGTCGGCGGCCGCCACGAGCGCGCTATCGGTGATGTGCACGCCGTGGAAGATCTCGTACTTCTCCTTGAGGCCACGCAGGATCGAGATGGTGTCCTCGACGGTGGGCTCGCTCACCAGAACGGTCTGGAAACGACGAGCGAGCGCCGCGTCCTTCTCGATGTACTTACGATACTCGTCGAGCGTGGTCGCGCCAATCGCGTGCAGGTCGCCACGGGCGAGCGCCGGTTTGAGGATGTTGCCGGCGTCCATGGAGCCCTCAGTGGCACCCGCGCCCACAATGGTGTGGAGCTCGTCGATGAACAGGATGACTTTGCCCTCGGACTTCTGCACTTCCTTGAGCACGGCCTTCAAGCGGTCCTCGAACTCGCCGCGGTACTTGGCGCCGGCGACCAGTGCGCTCATGTCGAGCTCGATGAGGTCGCGGTCGCGCAGGGTGCTCGGCACGTCGCCGGCCACGATACGCTGGGCGATGCCCTCGACGATGGCCGTCTTACCAACGCCCGGCTCGCCGATGAGCACGGGGTTGTTCTTGGTGCGGCGGGACAGGACCTGGATGGTGCGGCGAATCTCGTCAGTACGGCCGATGACCGGGTCGAGTTTGCCGGCGCGGGCGAGGTCGCAGATGTTGCGGCCGTACTGCTCCAGTGCCTCAAACTGGGTCTTGTCCTCGGCAGACGTCACGCGGTCATCGCCGCGCAGCTCCTCGTAGACCTGCTCGATGCGCTCCTTGGTAACGCCGGCGTCGCGCAGCACGCGGCCCGCCTCGCCCTTGTCCTCGGCAAGCGCCATAAGCAGATGCTCGGTCACCACAAAGCTGTCGCCCATCTTGGTGGCCTTCTTCTCGGCCTTCTCGATGACACGGACGAGCTCGTTGGAAAGACCCATCTGCTGGCCCTCGCCCGAAACCTTGGGCGCGTGGTCGATGGCATCCTGCGTAGAGCGTGCGAGCTGGGCCGGGTCGGCGCCGATGCGCTCGATGATCACGGAGATGTTGCGCTCGCCTGCACCGAGCAGGGCGGACAGCAGGTGGATCGGCTCCACCGCGCCGGCCTGCGCGTCGGCAGCCGCGCTCATGGCGGTCTGCAACACCTCGCGCGACGTCATTGCTAGCTTATCGATTCTCATGGAATCACCTCTCTTGGGGCGGCCGCCCTACGGGGCGGCTTCACGTTGTTCGAGAAGTATTGTTGCCAGCTTTAAGCGATCTTATACACAAATCTAAGTCTCTATATATAAGATTTTCTGAGTGACGATACGGTAATCCTTAGGAGCTCTTGGTTCGCCGCCCCGGTCGGTCCTTTCCCTCAGGCTCACGCGCTTCGCGAGGGTCGCCCGAGGGAAAGGACCGACCGGGGCTACAGGCGCATGCGGCAAAGGGTTATCGACGCTCAAAAAATCGACACGTCAGTTCAAACTCTCGCCACGTGAGCGGGAGCGCTGAATTGTTCATTGGGGACGTAAATGAATGACCGGTCGTTTGGGACAGATATAAATGCCCGGGCAATTGAATCTGTTCCCAATGGCTGGGCTTTCCTTGGAAGGCCTTACCGGGCGTCTGAGCTTGAGGTGGATTCTTGGTTTGATGACAGTTCGGGAACCTCGTCTTCGAAGAGCCAAGTTCGCGCTGAACCGCTGTCCCGGGCGGCCTGCGGATCGGGGAGGCATGTTTGGACGCGCGCTTCGCCCGTGCACTGGTCCAAAAAATCGATCACCGGCTTTTGGTCGCCTTCGAGTATGTAGGTGACACCGCCGTCCTGCAGATAAACGCCGTCACCACCGTCCGCTCGTGCAAAACCGGGGTTGTAATGGACGCCAACCAACTTCTTGCCATCGGATGAGAACAACTCCAAATCGGTATAGTAGCCGCCGATCATCTGGCCATATTTTCGGTCATAGTCCGCCCGACCGTTCCAACGCTTGAACGATCGCCCATTCAGCAGCTGCATCGCCTGTTGGATCTTGGTTTGGTCTTTGGCATATCGCATGGCACCCAGCTCGATCATCGGATAGTTGCCGATACCCAAAATCGACGGAGTTTCTTTGATATCAAGCGTTTGCTCGTCGGGTTTTGCAGCATCCTCGACCAGCTGAAAGGGAACCGAGGCAACAACGTCGGCAACTTTTTTCGCATCTTCAACGCCGCTAGGGCCGGAGACAATCAGGGTCCCAAACAGCCAAACCCCCACGCCGGCAACGGCAAAAGCCAACACCAAAAACGGGGTAAACGAACGTCGTCTCATGGCAACCCCCAAAATACGGTCACCACCATTATAAGAAAAATCCAAATAATGAGACCAGAGAACTACACTTTAACCGCCCCATCAAAGAGGCGGCCCCAACCCCGGTCCATTTTTGGCGTCCCTCAAGATCCAACGAGGACGCATAAACGTAGCCCGGGGCTTACCCTTTGCCGAACGCGACCCTCGCGAAGCGCGTGAGCGGGCGGGAAAGGGTAAGCCCCGGGCGGACAAGTAGATGTGTTACTCGGCAGCGGCCTTGAACTTGTTGTAGTTGATCAGGCAGCCGGCCTTGACGATGGCGCGCTCCTCGGCCGTCATGTCGGCGATGTAGAGCTCAATCTGCTCAACCGCTCCATCGGCACGCACCACGTAGGCAGCGATATCCTTGAGGTCGCCGTCGAGCGCGGCGCGGATGCCCGGCACGAAGACGTAGTCGCCCACCTCAAAGTTGGGCTCAGCCTCCATCTGGAAGGGCACCATGCCCCAGTTCATCACGTTAGAGCGATAGCGCTTGGTGGCGTACTCGTGGACGATATTGGCCAGGCCGCCGATCACGCGCTGGCAGCTCGCGGCCTGCTCACGGGCAGAGCCGTCGCCCGGCTTCTTGGCGTAGAGCATAGAGCCGTACTCGGTCGCCTTGGCATCTGCCACGACGCCCGCGCCGGCCAGCGCCTCAAACACACCGGCAAGCTCGGCATCGAGCGCGGCAAGGTCGCCCGCGGCCTCGCCGGCAACGCGGCACTTCTCCACGGCGTCGACCTCCTTGGAGCGGCCCACGTAGGCAGGGTCGCGGCGGCTGAGCGTAAACTCAGCCAGGCCCAGCGGATTGGAGCGGAAGGAGCTCGTCTCGCCCGAGGGAATGAGCTCGTCGGTCGTGGTGACCGGGTCCATGATCTTGGAGCACACTTTGAGCAGAATGTCGTCGCCGAGCGGCTCCATCGCGGGCCACGGCTTGATGTTGGGGCCCTCGACCAGCTCGTCGGCAGGCTCAGCCTTGCCAAAGCCCCAATACACACGCTTCTTGTACGGCGCGTCGTCAAAGGTGTACTCGCAGGCCTCGTCCCAGGTCTCCTCGGGCAGGTCGGTCGCCGGCGTCAGGATGCCGCCGTTGGCAGCCGTCGCCGCAATGGAGCGGGCGTCCATCAGGGCCACGGCGCTCAGCTGGCCATTACCCGGCTTGGAACCCTCGCGGTTGGGGAAGTTGCGCGTAGTGTGGCGGATCGAAAGGCCGTTGTTGGCGGGCGTGTCGCCGGCGCCAAAGCACGGACCGCAGAACGCCGTGCGCACGATCGCGCCGGCCTCCATAAGATCGTAGATATAGCCGCGGCGCGTGAGTTCGAGCGCCACGGGCTGGCTCGTGGGGTAGACCGACAGCGAGAACTCGCCGCAGCCGGTGTTGGCGCCCTTGAGCACGCGGGCCGCCTGCACCACGGAGTCGTAGTTGCCGCCCGAGCAGCCAGCGATAACGCCCTGCTGCACGTGCAGCTTGCCGTCGACAATCTTGTCGAGCAGGCTAAAGCGCGTCTTGCCCTCGCCGATCTTGGCAGCCTCGAGCTCGACCTCGTGCAGGATATCCTCGAGGTTCTCGTTGAGCTCGTCGATCTCAAAACCGTTGGAAGGATGGAACGGCAGCGCGATCATGGGCTTGATGCTCGACAGGTCGACCTCGACGCAGCCGTCGTAGTAAGCGACATCGGCGGGCTTGAGCTCGCGGTAGTCGTCGCCGCGGCCGTGCATGGTCAAAAACGCGTGCGTGTCCTCGTCGGTGGCCCAGATGCTCGACAGGCAGGTGGTCTCGGTGGTCATGACGTCAACGCCGTTGCGGTAATCGGTCGTCATGCTCGCGATGCCGGGGCCTACGAACTCCATGACCTTGTTCTTAACGTAGCCCTTGGCAAAGACAGCGCGGATGATGGCGAGCGCCACGTCGTGCGGGCCGACGCCGGGACGCGGGGCACCCGTGAGGTAGATCGCCACGACGCCGGGATAGGCGACGTCGTAGGTATCGCGCAGCAGCTGCTTGGCCAGCTCGCCGCCGCCCTCGCCCACGGCCATGGTACCCAGGGCGCCGTAGCGGGTGTGCGAGTCGGAGCCCAGGATCATCTTGCCGCAACCGGCGAAGTTCTCGCGCATAAAGGAGTGGATGACCGCGATGTGGGGCGGGACGAAGATACCGCCGTACTTCTTGGCAGCCGAGAGGCCAAAGACATGGTCGTCCTCGTTGATGGTGCCGCCCACGGCACACAGCGAGTTGTGGCAGTTGGTAAGCACGTAGGGCAGCGGGAACTGCTCCATGCCCGAAGCGCGCGCCGTCTGGATAATGCCGACGAAGGTGATATCGTGGCTCGCCATGGCGTCGAAGCGAATCTTGAGCGCCTCGGGGTCGCCCGACGTGTTATGTGCCTGAAGAATCGAATACGCGATGGTGCCGCGCTTGGCATCCTCGGGCGTCTGAGCGATACCGCGCTCTGCAGCCTCTGCCGCAGGCACAACCTCGTTGCCACCACACAGGTAGATGCCGTCCTCGTACAGCTTGACCATTCTGTCTCCCACTCTGCCCAAAGATTTGGGCGCATAGCATACATTCGTTCAATATCGTGCCATAGAACGATTGCGAGCGGGTTACGAATCTGCACGTTCACTTTATCTCAGTAAAGCATAGGGCGAGCCGGGGACGGGAAGACAGGTTTGGCGCAAGGAGTGTCCCCAAGTGCCGGCACAAAAGGAACGTCCCCAATGACTAGTCCTCCTTACTGCGAGGTGCGTCCACTAGCCGCGGCGAGCCTAGTCGAACTGATGAGCTAGGCGAAGGGCCTCGGCGGCCTGCTCCGCAACCGCGGCGGCATCTGAGTGCGGGTCGCCAATGCCAGCAAGTGCGCGTGCGATGGCCACGCAGGCTTCCTCGTTCTCGCAGCCGGAGTCTTCAACGGCGCACGCGGCCATCTTGACACTTGAGACGGCATCCGCGATCGGCTCCCTACCAGGGCCGGCATACGGGCAGGTCACGGCTCCACGGGGCACGCCGCGGTGCTCTGCGATGTGCTCGCTGCGCGCGTGGACCTTATCTGCCTGCTCGCGGAGGATCTCTAAGGGAGCAGGGACCGCTGCCGCCTCGAGGCCCTCGAGAAGCACGTCAAACGCATGGCTGCAGGGCACAAATCCTGGATTTGCGTCCATCGCGGCGCACATCGTGGTGCCGAGGCCCACGAGCTCGGCCATGAGCAGGGACTCGAAGCTCTCCCTCTTGAGCTCGGGATTCTCATGAAGAGGCATGTCTCGCTCCCATCGTCGTCTCCATCCCTGTGATAGTAGCAAACGAAAAGGCCCGCCACTCCGGCAACGCCGATGTTTTGGCGCAGACAGCGAAAGCCCGCCAGAGCGAGCAAGGTGACGTGAAAGAGGAGGGAAGCGTACTTCGGAACGTCAGATTGCCGCTCTGGCGGGCTTGCAGCGTCGAGCCGTTACGCCGTTCGGCAGAACGGCGTAACCTAGAGATCCCCGCCGGCGCCCAGCAGTTTGCGCATGACTTGCTCGGGGTTGACTGAGCCGTCGCGCGGGGCCAGGGCGGTGATCTTCTTCTGCATCTTGTACTCGTGCAGCTCTTCCTCGAGCTGGCGCACGCGGGCGCGGAGCTTCTCGTTCTCGCGCTCGCGCTCCTCGGCACGCTCCTTCATATCGAGGATACGCACCACGCCGGCGAGGTTGATGCCCTCGTCGGTGAGCTGGTTGATGAGCTCCAGGCGCTCGATATCGGCACGCGAATACAGACGCGTGTTGCCGCCCGAGCGCTGGGGGTTCACCAAGCCCTTGGACTCGTAGACGCGCAGGGTCTGCGGGTGCATGCCGGTCAGCTCGGCCGCCACGCTGATCATGTACAGCGGTTTGTTCCTATTGTCCTCGGCCATACTCACAGACCCCTTCTTAATCAACCTTATCCCAAAGCGGCTTTCCCAGGCACCCGACCTTGACCTTCAAACCGTCGCTCGCGTACCCGAGTACGCGTCGCTCCTCTTTCAGGCCAATCTCGAGCACCTGGAAAACCCGCCTCGGGCTCCATTTTTAATACGTCGCCTTGTAACGGTTGACCTTCTCGCGATAATCGCGCGTGTCGGCCTCGCGCAGCTTGGTCATAGCATCGCGCTCATCATCGGACAGATTCGTGGGAACCTGCACTTTGATCTCGACGAGCAGCGCACCGGTACGGCCGCGATGCTTAACGTCGGGCGCACCCATCTCCTTAAAGCGGAACTTCTTGCCCGTCTGAGTACCCGCGGGCACCTTCAGACGAACCGTCGCGCCACCGGGCGTGGGCACATCCACCGTGCAGCCGAGCGCCGCCTCGTAGACCGAGATCGGCACCTCCATGGTCACGTCGGCGCCCTTGCGCTTAAACAGCGGATGCTCCTCCACATGTGTGGTCACGACCAGGTCGCCACGCTCGCCTCCGGCAACGCCGTACTCACCGCGGCGCTTGTAGCGCAGCTTGCCGCCATCGACCGCGCCCGCGGGCACCGAGACCGTAATGGTCTGCTGCTCGCCCGTCGAGGGAATGCGGTAGGTGACCTTGTGCGTCACGCCGCGAAACGCGTCCTCGGCGGTCACATCGACGGTCAGCGACAGGTCGCCGCCCTTGCGCGCGCGGTTGCGGCCCGTGCCCGCACCGGCAGCGCCCGCGGCCCCGGCAAAGCCCGAGCCCCAATCGCTACCCCAGGCACCATTGCCGCTAAAGATGCTGTCGAAGATATCGCCCCAGCCGCTCGCGCCGGCACCGGCACCGTAGCCGCCGCCATACGCACCGCCCGCGCCCGGCATGCCGCCAAACATGAGCATCTGGTCGTACTCTTTGCGCTTCTTCTCGTCCGAAAGCGTCTCGTAGGCCTCGCTGATCTCCTTAAACTTGGCCTCGTCACCGCCGGCATCGGGGTGATATTTTTGCGCGAGCTTGCGAAACGCGCTCTTGATCTCTTTGTCGGAGGCGCTCTTGGATACGCCCAGGATGTCATAGAAGGTTTTGCCTGCAGCCATCGTAGCTCCTCTCCTGTTTCATCCGCCGTCCCCGCGAACGGCGGCTCGTGCTTTCATATGGCACTAGGCCAGAAAGGGCCCCGGGTGTTGCCCCGGGGCCCTTCTCAATTACTCCTCGGTGCTCTCGGCCGTATCGGCCGCAGCATCCTCGGGCGCCGCTTCGGGCTCCGGTGCGGGGCGCTTCTCGCCACCGTAGGTCACCGTCACCATCGCGGAGCGCAGGATGCGGTCCGCCATGCGGTAGCCCTTCTGGTACACGTCGTTGACGGTCTCGTCGTACTGCGCGGCGTCCTCGACACGTCCCACGGCCTGGTGCTCGAGCGGATCAAACGCCTCGCCCTTGGGGTCGATGGGCTCAACGCCCTCGTGCGCAAACACGTCGAGTAGCTTGGCATGCACCGCGTCAACGCCGTCGACGAACTGCTTAAAGTCGTCGGTAAGCTCCTGGCTGCGGGCATGATCGATCGCACGCTCGATATCGTCGACCACCGGCAGCAGCGCGGTGACGAGCTTCTCGGTCGCGCGCTCGCGCTCGGCGATGCGCTCGTTGGCGGTGCGGCGACGGAAGTTCTCCCAGTCGGCCTGCAGACGGGCGGTGCGCTCGGTGGCGTCCTTTGCCTTGTCCTCGGCGGCCTTCTGAGCCTCTGCCGCAGCCTCGAGCTCGCTGCGCACGTCGGCAAGCTCTTTCTGAGCCTGCTCGAACTTGAGCTTAAAGTCGTTGTCGGCGGCTTCCTCACCGGCGCGGATAGCGGCTTCCACCATCTCGTCCTCGGTCATCGTCGCCTCCTTGTTGGAATCCTCTACCTGGTTCTCGGCAGCCTCGGCGGCCGGGGCCTCGTTAGCCTCGGTATCGTCGACGGCCTCTACGGGAATCTTCACGTCCTTCTCCTTGGAGTCAACGGGGACGGCGCCAGCGGCAGCCGCCTCCGTGCGAGCTTTACGGGCGGACATGATTACTTGTCCTCGTCGTCCACAACCTCGTAGTCGGCGTCGACAACGTCATCGTCGGCAGACTGGGCACCGGCGGCACCGTCGGTCTGCTGCTGAGCGTCGGCGTAGACAACCTGAGCCAGCTCGTAGGCAACGGACTGCAGTGACTCGCCAGCGGCCTTGATGGCCTCGACGTCAGAGCCCTCGAGGGCCTTCTTGGCGTCGGCGATAGCGGCCTCGGCCTTGGACTTCACGTCGGCGGAAACCTTGTCGCCGAGCTCGTTGAGGGTCTGCTCGGTGGAGTAGCACAGGCTGTCGGTCTGGTTGCGGACCTCGACCTCTTCCTTCTGCTTCTTGTCCTCCTCGGCATGAGCCTCGGCGTCCTTGACCATACGATCGACTTCGTCGTCAGACAGAGCGGTGGAGCCGGAGATAGTGATCTGCTGCTCCTTGCCGGTGCCCTTGTCCTTAGCGGAGACCTTGACGATGCCGTTGGCGTCGATGTCGAAGGTGACCTCGATCTGCGGCACGCCGCGGCGGGCAGCCGGGATACCGGTCAGCTGGAACTTACCGAGCGACTTGTTGTCGCGGGCAAGCTCGCGCTCGCCCTGGAGCACGTTGATCTCGACGCTGGTCTGGTTATCGGCAGCGGTGGAGTAAACCTCGGTCTTGGAGGTCGGGATCGTGGTGTTGCGGTCGATCATCTTGGTCATGATGCCGCCCATGGTCTCGACGCCCAGCGACAGCGGGGTCACGTCGAGCAGCAGGATGCCCTCGACGTCACCGGTGAGCACGCCGCCCTGAACGGCAGCGCCGTCGGCAACGACCTCGTCGGGGTTCACGGACATGTTGGGCTGCTTGCCGGTCATGGTCTTAACCAGGTCCTGGACGGCGGGCATACGGGTGGAGCCGCCGACGAGGATGACCTCGGTCAGGTCGGAGAGCTTGAGCTTAGCGTCGCGCAGGGCGTTGGTGACAGGCTGCTTGCAGCGCTCGAGCAGGTCGCGGGTGATCTTCTCGAACTCGGCGCGGGTGAGCGTGTAGTTGAGGTGCAGCGGGCCGGACTGGTTCATGGTGATGAACGGCAGGTTGATCGTGGACTGCTGGGCGGCAGAGAGCTCCTTCTTGGCGCTCTCGGCAGCCTCCTTCAGGCGCTGCAGGGCCATGGGGTCCTGACGCAGGTCAACACCGTTCTCCTGCTGGAACTTGTCGGCCATCCAGTCGATGACGCGCTGATCCCAGTCGTCGCCGCCCAGGTGGTTGTCGCCGGAGGTGGACAGAACCTCAAACACGCCGTCGGCGAGGTCGAGGATGGAGACGTCGAAGGTGCCGCCGCCCAGGTCGAAGACCAGGATGCGCTGGTCGGAGCCCTGCTTGTCCAGGCCATAGGCCAGAGCAGCAGCGGTCGGCTCGTTGACGATACGCTTGACGTTGAGACCGGCGATCTTACCGGCATCCTTGGTGGCCTGACGCTGGGCATCGTTGAAGTAAGCCGGGACGGTGATGACGGCGTCGGTGACGGTCTCGCCCAGATACTTCTCGGCGTCGGCCTTCATCTTGGCGAGCACCATGGCGCTCACCTGCTCGGCGGTGTAGTCCTTGCCCTCGATGTCGACGACGGCACGGCCACCCTGGCCCTCCTTGACCTCATACGGCACGGTCTTGAGCTCGGAGGTGCACTCGGAGTACTTGCGGCCCATGAAGCGCTTGATGGAGAACACGGTGTTCTTGGGGTTGGTGACCGCCTGGTTCTTAGCGGCCTTGCCCACGACGCGGTCGCCGTCGGCACGGAAGCCAACGACGGACGGGGTGGTGCGGTCGCCCTCGGCGTTCACGATGATGGTCGGAGAACCGCCCTCGAGGACGGCCATAGCGGAGTTGGTAGTACCAAGGTCGATACCAAGAATCTTACCCATTAGAAATTCCCTCTCTCTTGTGCGTTCGCGCCGTGTCGGCGGACTGCCGCGCGACGCTTCGGCTTGTCTTTCAGGATGTAGTGTATCCCCTTATGGGCCGGAATATACAAAATCTAAGTCAATTCATATAAGATTTCTTATCTCCGAGAGTTTAGGTTCGCGAAAGTGCAGGTAGATGTACTGTTTGAGTTCTCGACAAATCTAATGAGATCTATGTAGAGTTGACTGAGGCTTGGATTTGGAGGCGCGCGGGGGACCTTGGGGCGACCCCGGGGAAAGCGCGTCCCGTTTTGAGCGCCGATTCCGGGACGCAGTTTCCGCAAGCGCGCTCAATCATCCTTTATTTCAAGTCACCTTTAGCTAACATTTGTGCAGCTCAACAGCCCCACCTGCATGTTTTTTAGTAAGCCGTGGCATACTCGGCGAACGGTATGAAGATGCCGGTCAGAGGGTATTGCAAACGGTCGCTCCCGTGGTATGTTTTTGCCCGAATCAAACCGACGTGCATCGCCTGTAGCGTCGGTCAACAGAGAGGAAACTACCATGGCTCATCCCGTAATTGATGCCGACGAGTGCATCGCTTGTGGCGTTTGCGTCGACTCCTGCCCCGCTGGCGTTCTGGAGCTCCAGGACGTCGCTACCGTCGCTGACGAGGACTCCTGCGTCGCCTGTGGCGCTTGCCAGGACGCTTGCCCCGCTGGCGCGATCACCGAGATCGTCGAGGAGTAACAACTCCCCCACTTGCACACTCAGAAGTACACCGTGCACAAAAAAGGAGGCCTCCGCATCGCCGCGGAG
>CAKUHK010000035.1:0-23516 GCA_934655965.1 uncultured Collinsella sp. | reverse complement strand
GTTTTTATCTTCGCTCCCCTTGCTTCGCAAAGTCGCTCAGATAATAAACCCGGCGCGCCGCGGGGCACCCGGGGACCTACCGGGGATTGCCATGACGTACGTTGGCTGATTTGGTTTTGATGAAAGGCTAACGGAGGGTGGTGAGTTGTTTCGTTACTGGGTTTAGAAATCCTCGCTCGTTCGTTTCAGCCCGCGTCATCGCGTGCTAGACGGCCAGCTCGCCTGATTCACCCATAAGCCATCGTGCCAGGTCGACGACCTTGATGCCATCCCAATCAGTCGTTTCGTGCCCTGTTCGGGCGATGACGCACTTGGGATAGGCGTCTCGAATCCGTCGCAGCGGATCAAGCTCACGCTCAAGCGTCGCTTCTTGGGAAATGTCGTCACTCACCTGAATATAGACACGGCGGTCACGCCTGATGGCGACAAAGTCTATTTCCTTTTGGTAGAGAACGCCCACGTAGACCTCCCATCCACGGCGTATAAGCTCGATTGCCACCATATTCTCGTAAACATGGCCAAAATCGAGCTTTTTCGTGCCAAGCGCGGCGTAGCGAAACGAATGGTCGGCCAGGTAGTATTTATCTCCCGTCGACAGGTATTTCTTTCCTGAGACGTCAAAGCGACGAAACCGGTAGAACGCAAACGCATTACACAGGTAGTCGATATACACAGCCAGCGTCTTGTCGCTTATCTTAAGGTTCGCTCGTGACAGCTCGGCCGCCATCCCCTTGAGAGAAGAGATGTTTCCGACGTTATCCATCAGGAACTCGCAGGAACGTTTAAGCTGCTCCGCATTACGTATACGATATTTTTGTCTGATGTCGCGCAGGATAAGAGTTTCAAGCACATCCGAGATGTATGAGAAACGCATCCTTTCGTCCTGGTAGATATAGGAACCCGGCATTCCTCCCTCGCGGACATAGCGAGCAAGGGCCTCGGCTGGAGAAGTGATCTCGTGATACGCCGAGAACTCCGCAAGTGAAAACGGAAAGACCTCGATCTCCACCGTTCTTCCCGTGAACAACGTCGAGAGGTCGCTTGAGAGAAGAAAGGCGTTCGACCCCGTGATGTAAATGTCATATTTCTCTGACGCATGAAGACTGTTGATAGCCCGCTCGAACCCTTCACACATCTGGACCTCGTCGATCATGACGATATTCCGGCAACCCTCGATATAGTGCTTTTCCACATATGTATGCAGCGCATGGTATTCCGCCAACGGCTCGAACTCAAGTAGATTGAAGTTGACGTGTATGACGTTGGCCGAGGGGTCGTTTGAATGAAGTTGGCTGGCAAACGCCTCAAGCAATTTCGATTTTCCGCATCGCCTGATTCCGGTGATCACCTTGATATCAGGCGTACCTGCCACCTTGGAAAGCTTGCTCATGTAGAACGGGCGATCTATAAGTTTCATGGCAACCTACTTCGCAAAATTCAAAACCATTAGGAAACGCGAAGTAAAATATATCATCTACTTCGCGTCTTTGAAACATCTTAGATTTTGCGTAATAATTCCTGTCAAGCTATCGCAAGCACGACGCGGGCGAGGTTGTCCCTCCCACGTAGAGCCCAAATCCAAGCTCCCCAAGGAACAAAATCCTCACTCGACATCCGCATCCTCTTTAGCCTAAGTCATCGCGCAAAGCCCCTTCTGCAGCACACAGTGCAACCAAGTTACCGCAGGCCGGGGCGGGAGGGCCGAGTTTCCTCCTGAGCGACTCTGTTTGCAGCCGGAGCGAAAGGGGGAAACTCGGCCCCTCCCGCCCCGGCCGGACAGGTCAATCTACACCGTGTACTGCGGCAGGTCCTGCAGAGCGATGACGTCCATGCCCATGTCGTTGGCGCTGCCGTGACCCTGCTGGTCCTCGCGCACGGCCTCGATGGCGCTCACGTACGTGTTGGCCGCGGACATCGCAGTCACGCAGGTCACGCCACGGCGCACGGCCTCGGTGCGCAGCAGGTAGCCGTCGCCGCGCGAACCCGGGCCGTACGGCGTGTTGATGATCACCGCGATCTTGCCGTCGGCGATCAGGTCGCCGATGTTGGGACGCTCGCCGTCGTGCGGGCCGCTGATCTTCTCCACGATCTCGCAGGTCACGTTGCCGCCGCGCAGCACGCGCGCCGTGCCCTCGGTGGAGCAGATGTCAAAGCCCAAGTAGCGCAGGATACGGGCGACCGAAAGGATGTGACGCTTGTCGCGGTCACACACGCTGATGAACACCTTGCCGCTGCTGGGATCGGGCAGCTTGTAGTCAATTGCCAGCTGCGTCTTGGCGTACGCCTCGGGATAGCTCTTGGCGATACCCATGACCTCACCCGTCGACTTCATCTCGGGCCCCAGGATGACGTCGGCACCGGGGAAACGACCCCAGGGCATAACGGCTTCCTTCATGCAGAACCAATCGAGCTGGCGCTCGTCACTCGGCAGGCCCAGGCCGGCGATAGAATCGCCCGCCATGATGCGCGCCGCGCACTTGGCCAGCGGCACGCCGGTGGCCTTGGAGATAAACGGCACGGTACGGCTCGCGCGCGGGTTGGCCTCGATCACGTAGACGGTCTCGCCCTTAATGGCGTACTGCACGTTGACCAGGCCGCGCACGCCCAGCGCCATCGCGATGCGGCGCGTGGTCTCGCGAAGCTTCGCCTGCAGGCTCTCGCTAAAGCTGAACGGCGGGATGCAGGTCGCGGAGTCGCCGGAATGGATGCCGGCCTCCTCGATATGCTCCAGAATGCCGCCGATGTAGACCTCTTCACCGTCGCACAGGGCGTCGACGTCGGACTCGATCGCGCCCTCCAGGAAGCGGTCCAGATATACCGGGTAGTCGGGGCTAATGCGCGCAGCCTCGGCCATGTAATCGCGCAGATGCTCGGCATCGTAGGCGATCATCATGCCGCGGCCACCCAGCACGTAGCTCGGACGCACCAGCAGCGGGTAGCCGATGTGCGCGGCCACCGCCTCGGCCTCCTCAAACGAGGTGGCCTGGCCCGCCGGCGGATACATGATGCCCAGCTTGTCGAGCAGGGCGGCGAAGCGCTCGCGGTCCTCGGCAAAGTCGATGGCATCGGGCTTGGTGCCCATAATGTTCACGCCGCTCTCCTCGAGCATACGCGCCAGCTTAAGCGGGGTCTGGCCGCCAAGCGTCACCACGACGCCGTCGGGGCGCTCAACATCGATGACATCCATGACGTCCTCGTAGGTGAGCGGCTCAAAGTACAGGCGGTCGGAAGTGTCGTAGTCGGTCGAGACGGTCTCAGGGTTGCAGTTGACCATGATGGTCTCAAAGCCGCGGGCGGCCAGTGCGTAGCTCGCATGCACGCAGCAGTAATCGAACTCGATACCCTGGCCAATGCGGTTGGGGCCGGCGCCCAGGATCATGGCCTTGGGCTTGTCCGCCGGCGTGGTCTCGTCGGGGGCCACGCACTTCTTGGCATCCGGGCTCGTGCGGTAGATGTTCTCGTACGTCTTGTAGTGGTACTCCGTGGCGCTCGAGAACTCGGCGGCGCAGGTGTCGACCGTCTTCATGCTGGGAACCACGCCCAGGCCCTTGCGGTAGGCGCGCACAAAGCGCTCGTCCGAACCGGTCAGCGCGGCGATCTCGGCGTCGCTCGTGCCGTACTGCTTGAGCAGGCGCATCGCATCGGCGTCGATATCCTCCACGCGCAGGCCGCGGATGCTCTCCTGGACCTGCACCATGTCGTTGATACGGTTGAGGTACCACGGGTCGATACCGCAGATGGCATGAATGCGCGCGACATCCCAGCCGCGGCGCAGGGCCTCGACCACAAAGAAGATGCGGTGCTCGGTCGGGGTTGCCACGGCCTGAGCGAGTTCGTCATCGCTCAGCTTGTCGGCGCCTTCCTTGCCACCGGCGCAAATGCCCTGGTGACCGTCCTCCAGCGAGCGCATGGCCTTGCCGAAGGCCTCCTCGAAGGTGCGGCCGATCGCCATGATCTCGCCCACGGCCTTCATGCGCGTGGTGAGCGTGGGGTCGGTGCCCTTAAACTTCTCGAAGGCAAAGCGCGGCACCTTGACGACGCAGTAGTCGATCGTGGGCTCAAAGCAGGCGGGCGTTGCCTTGGTGATGTCGTTGACGATCTCGTCGAGCGTGTAGCCCACGGCCAGGCGCGCGGCGGCCTTGGCGATGGGGAAGCCCGTGGCCTTGGAGGCAAGCGCGGACGAACGGCTCACACGCGGGTTCATCTCGATGACGATCAGGCGACCGGTGTTGGGGTTCACGGCAAACTGCACGTTGGAGCCGCCGGTCTCGACGCCGATCTTCTCCAGAATGGCGAGCGAGGCCACACGCATGCGCTGATACTCAAGGTCGGAGAGCGTCTGCGCCGGCGCCACGGTGATGGAGTCGCCGGTGTGCACGCCCATGGGGTCGAGGTTCTCGATGGAGCACACGATGATGCCGTTGCCAGCGTGGTCGCGCATGACCTCCATCTCGTACTCTTTCCAGCCCTCGATGGACTCCTCGACCAGCACCTCGTGGGCAGGCGAAAGTTCCAGGCCCTGGCTCACGATGGAGACGAGTTCCTCGTGGGTGTGCGCGATGCCGCCGCCGGCGCCGCCGAGGGTAAAGCTCGGACGCAGCACGCAGGGGTAGCCCACGCGCTCGGCGATGGCCTCGGCGTCTGCCACGCTGTAGGCGTAGCCCGAGCGCGCGACCTCCAGGCCGATCTCGGCCATGGCCTCGTTAAAGAGTTTGCGGTCCTCGCCGCGCTCGATGGCGGCCAGGTCGCAGCCGATCATCTCGACGCCGTACTTGTCCAGCGTACCGTCCTTCGCCAGCTCGACGGCGGCGTTGAGGCCGGTCTGGCCGCCCAGCGTGGGCAGCAACGCGTCCGGATGCTCCTTCTTGATCACGCGCTCGATAAACTCGGCGGTGATGGGCTCGACATAGGTGCGGTCGGCAAGACCCGGGTCGGTCATGATGGTCGCCGGGTTGGAGTTGACCAGGATGACCTCAAAGCCATCCTCCTTGAGCACCTTGCAGGCCTGGGCGCCGGAGTAGTCGAACTCGCAGGCCTGGCCAATAACGATGGGGCCCGAACCAATAACGAGGATACGCTTGATGTCAGTACGTTTAGGCATGTTAGTTCTCCTCGGTCTCAGTCTCGGCGAAATTCCAGCCGGCAAGGCGGTCCTTCGCGGTGTCGATGTCCAGGTAGTTCTCCTCGCCGTCCATGAGTCGCGTAAAGGCGGTAAAGAGGTAGTGGGCATCGGTGGGGCCGGGCGAGGCCTCGGGGTGGTACTGGACCGAGAAGCACGGAGCGTCGAGCAGCTGGATGCCCTCGGCGGTGCCGTCGTTGAGGTTCACGTGCGTCAGGCGAATGCGGCCGAAGCGCTCGTTCATCACGACCGGCGCGATACCGCGGCGCACCCAGGCGCGCAGGTCGCCGTCGGCCGCATGCTCGGTCTCGCCGCCGGAAAGCTCGGGAATCAGCTTGCCCAGGCTGGGGAACAGCAGGCCAAAGCCGTGGTTTTGCGCGGTGATCTCCACGCGACGGCTCACCAGGTTCATAACCGGCTGGTTGCCACCGCGATGACCGAACTTAAGCTTTTCCATCTGAGCGCCGCAGGCCAGGCTAATCATCTGGTGACCCAGGCAAATGCCAAAGACCGGCACCTTGCCGATCAGCTGCTGCACCTGCTCGTAAGTCTCCACTACGGCATCGGGGTCGCCGGGGCCGTTGGACAAAAAGACGCCGTCGGGATTCATGTCGAGCACCTCACTCGCGGGCGTGTCCCACGGCACGACGGTGAGGTCGCAGCCGGCGCGGACGAGACCCTCCAGAATGCCGCGCTTCACGCCGCAGTCATAGGCGACCACTTTGTGGCGGGCGGAGGCGGCGGGCGTGAGTGCGAAGTCGTGCTCGGCGGGCAGGTCGGCGGCTGCAAACTCGTGAGGCTCGGGGCAGCTCACGGTCTTGACCAGGTTCTCGCCCACCAGCGTGGGCGCTGCGGCCAGACGCTCAGCAAGCTCGTCGACGTCGAAAATCTCAGTCGAGATAATGCCCATCTTGGAACCGTTGTCGCGCAGGTGACGCACCAGGGCGCGGGTGTCGACACCCTCAATGGCAACGATACCGTGAGCGCGCAGATACTCCGGCACGCTAACAGCCGAGCGCCAGTTAGAAGGCGTGGCGCACATGTCGCGAACGATCATGCCGCGCATGGCGGGAGCGCTTGCGGGGCGGGCGGCATCGCCAGGGAAAGCCGACTGAACATCGGCCTCATCGATGCCGTAGTTGCCAATCTGCGGATAGGTCATGGTTACGATTTGGCCGGCATAGCTCGGGTCGGTCATGACCTCAAAATAGCCCTCAAGTGAGGTGTTAAAGCAGACCTCGCCGGTCGCGGTGCCCTCGGCACCGCATGCACGGCCATAAAAAATGGTCCCATCCTCAAGATACAGGATGCAGGGACCACAGGTGCCCTTGCTGGTTTTGGCCAGCATACGCTGGCAAAGCCCGCTGGGCGCGAAGGTGCGGGCGACAGTGCCCGCGGTATGGTTGTTCGCCATAATTCTCCTTCCCGGTCTCACAGGACCGGCTTAAAGGTGTGTAGTTAGGCCTCGCGGTATTGTAACCGTAAGTATGTGCTATGGCGTTAATTTCATCGAAATGTTTACGAAATGATAATTATGACTTTCTATGCATAATGATTTTTCTGGGACGGGGATGAAAAAATCACCCCGTGTGGGCTGGCGGCTCACGCGGGGTGACTTTGCTTTATTTGTCCTGCTCCAGCAGATCGGACGGCGTGCGGTCGGGCTTGCCGCCGCGGAAGATCTCCCGGCCGTGCAGGCGATGCTCAAGATCGCGCTCGGCCTTCTCCTCCGTGATCTTGGTCTGGCTCACCACCGGGTCCTCGATCAGCGACGACACCGAGTTCACCTGTTTCTGAATACGCTCGGCAATGGTGTCGTCCATGCTTACAATGCGCATCTTCCAGTCGATATTCGTGGCATTGGACGAGCTCTTGGTCCACACGAACGTCAGAATGGCGCTCTGGTGGCCCTGAGCGGGGAACATTCCAAAGAACGAATCGTGCTGAATGTTGCTGTCCTCATCAATATAGGCGTGCACGTTATACACCACGCGGTCGATCTTATCGTTGAGCAGCGCGTTGGTCGCAAGTGCTGCCGCCTGGATCTGCCCGTTGGACAGCAGTTCGAGCTCATTGGCAGAAGACGTGTCCAGCACCGTCACCTCAACCGTGCCCGTGCGCTCATCGGCCTCATCGACGGTAAAGTCGAGCGGGAACTGCGTAAAGCCGTTGCCCCACTCAAGTCCGCCCTTGAGCGCGGTTGAGACGGTATCCACCGAAACGCTCTCGGAAAGGTTCGCGGTGTTCAGACGACGCATCACGCCGTAGCCAATCTGCATGCCCACAATCAGCACCAAGATGGTAATGACCACGGCCATGGCGGTCTTTGTAATGGTATGACTCACCTGCGAGCCCGAGGGATCGTCCTCGGACAGCGGGTCGATATGTTTTGCCTGACTCGCGCGATCCTCGCTGCGCAGCCGCGCCAGCGCCGCCTTGTCGCCGCGCTTGACCGCCGCCTCTTTCTCGCGCATGCGCTCGGTACGCTTTTTGGCGAGCGTAGGATCCAAGACGCCGGATGCGTCGATTTCGGAGAATAACTCCGTCACTTCTTCCGGAGTCAAAGGGTTCTTATCAGCCATAAACTTCCTGTCATATCAATCAGTCGAGCTCGTGCGCACGCGCACCTTCGAACTGCATTCGATAGTAACGGGCATAGGTGCCGCCACGAGCGAGAAGCTCCTCGTGCGTGCCACGTTCCACAACGCGACCATGCTCAACGGTCGCAATCTCGTCGGCATGCTTAATGGTCGACAGACGATGGGCGATGATGATCGTAGTGCGGCCGCGCGCCAGCTCCTCAAGCGACTCCTGCACCGCCTCCTCGCTCTCGTTATCCAGAGCACTCGTCGCCTCGTCCAAGATGAGGATCTTAGGATTCTTGAGAAACACGCGAGCGATGGCGACGCGCTGCTTCTGGCCGCCCGAAAGACGACTACCGCGCTCGCCCACCACGGTGTCGTAACCCTGCGGCAGCGACTCGATAAAGGTGTCGATATTGGCGCGGCGAGCGGCCTCGGCGATTTCTTCTGCCGTGGCACCCGGCTTGCCGTAGGCGATGTTCTCGCCGATCGTGCCATCGAACAGGTAGACGTCCTGCTGCACCAGGCCGATGGCACGGCGAAGGCTCTGCTGCGTCACATCGCGTACGTCCTGGCCGTCAATGCTGATGGATCCAGCAGTCACGTCATAAAAACGCGGCAGCAGCGAGCAGGTCGTGGACTTACCGCCGCCAGAGGGGCCGACCAGTGCGATGGTCTGACCGGGCTTGATGGACAGGTCCATATGGTCGATCACGGGCCGCTCATCGGCACCGGCCTCGCCAAGTTCAACGTCCTCGTAGCTAAAGCACACGTCGCGGTAGTCCACGGCACCGGCCGTGACCTGCAGGTCCGCCGCACCCGGCTTGTCCTGAATATCCGGCGTGGTCGCGAGCACCTCGTCCATGCGTTTAAACCCGGCAATGGCCTTCTGATACATCTCGGCCGAGTTGACGAGCGTCTCGAGCGGCGTGCAGAACAGCGAGATGTAGAGCGCGAAGGTCGCCATATCGACCGCTTGCAGCTGGCCTTGGGCGACCAACCAACCGCCCAGCAGCACCACGATCACGTACAGCACGCCCGAGAGCAGGCCATACGTCGCGGTGTAGACGCCCATGGCGTGATACATGTTCTCCTTGGACGAGAGATAGCGATTGTTGGAGGCGCGGAACTTGGAGCGCTCGGTCTCCTCATTCGCAAAACTCTTGACCACACGCATGCCAGCCAGCGAATCTTGCAGCTGTGCATTGATGCCGCTGATCTTTTTGCGGTTGTCGCTAAAGACCTCACGCATGCGCATGTTCTGCCAAAACATGATGACCGCGAACGCTGCCGTCACCACAGCCATGGCGAGCGCCAGCACCGGCGCGATGGTAAACAGAATCACAAACGAGCCGATAATCTCGATGCCGCAGATGATAATCCACTCGGGCACGTGATGCGCCGCCTCGCAGATATCGAACAGGTCGTTGACCACGCGACTCATCATGTCGCCCGAGCTGTTGCGATCGAAGTACGCAAAGCTGAAGCGCTCATACTGATCGAACAGGTCCTCGCGCATCTTGGACTCCATGCGCGCGCCCATCACATGGCCCCAATAGCTCACAAAGTAGCGGCAGGCGCAACGGATGGCATACATCAGCACCAAACCCACCGCGATCATACCGAGCACCTGCATAATGGCTGCCTGGCCCTGGGTAAACAGCCCACCGGTCAGATTGCGCAGAATGATAGGGAACGCCAGGTCAATAGCAGCAAGCACCAGAGCGCAAATGGTATCGGCAACAAAAAGCCCCATCTGGGGCTTGTAATACGACAAAAACCTCTTCAGCATAATCACCTTACGCGGTTTTACCAAACCGTGTTTCGTCTCGACGCTGCAAGTGCCCCATTTGGACAACCTGGCCTTCAATCGTCGGTCGCGTATATCCATACGCTTCCCTCCTCTTTCAGGCCACTTTGCCTCAAATGGAGCACTTTCGCTGACTTACACAAACCTGCGAGGTTACCCCCGCTCGCTAAAGCTCTGCCCCGCCTAGCCTATGCGCGATGCTATCGCAGGCAAGTGCGCCCACGACGGTCTTGGCATCCTCGATCTTGCCGTCGAGCACGGCGTCGATCAGCTCGTGCAGCGGCACCAGGTCAACGTTGACGAACTCGTCGTCATCGGGGTTGGGCGCATCAAACTCGAGCTTCGTAGCCAAGTAGATGTGAATGATCTCGTCGCAGAAGCCGCAGGTCGTGACAATCGACGTCAAAAAGCGGATGCGTCCTGCCCTAAATCCCGTCTCCTCGTGCAGCTCGCGCTTGGCGCAATCGAGCGGATCCTCACCCGGATCGAGCTTGCCGGCGGGAATCTCGACCGTCACGCGGTCGATGGCTGTGCGGTACTGACGCACCAGCACAATCTTGCCGCTCTCGGTAAGCGCCACAACGGCCGCCGCGCCCGGATGGCGAATCACATCGCGGGCACTGCGGTGGCCGTTGGGCAGCTCAACCTCAAGACGGTGGACGTCGAGGATCTTGCCCTTCCAGGCGCACTCCTCCGAAAGAATCTTCTCGTGCAGCTCGGCATCGTGCGGGTCGTCGTCGCCCAGCACCAGTGCCGGCTCATCGACGACCTCGCCACCGGGCTCGCCCTCGGCGTGTCCGTACGCGCGGCTGTCTTCCTCGACAATCTGCGCATCCACGAGCTCTTCGTTCTTATCGTCCATCCGTCTCATTCCTCTCGGACTTTAGGCATCCCAGGCGTCGCGGCCACGCAGTGCGCGCAGACCGATGTCGTGACGCAGGGTCTTGCCCTCAAAATCAATCTTCTCGCAGGCCTCGTAGGCAAGGTTGCGGGCGTTCTCGAACGTGTCGCCCAGCGCGGTCACGGCAAGCACGCGACCGCCATTGGTCACGAGCTGTCCGTCCACCACGGCGGTGCCGGCGTGATACACGGTCACGTTCTCCATGGCCTCGGCGTCCTCGATACCGGTGATGACCTTGCCCTTCTCGTAGCTGCCGGGGTAGCCAGCGCTTGTCAGGACAACCGCCACGGCCCACTCGTCACGCCAATCGAGCTCAATCTGATCGAGCTCGCAGTTGGCGCAGGCCAGCATGACCTCGACCAGGTCGTTCTTAAGGCGCGGCAGCACGACCTGCGTCTCGGGGTCACCAAAGCGGGCGTTGAACTCCAGCACCTTGGGGCCGGCGGGCGTGAGCATAAAGCCGCCGTACAGGCAGCCGCGGTAGTCGATACCCTCGGCAGCGAGCTCGGCCACAGTCTGCTCCATGACCGCCACCATGGTGGCGTGTTCCCCATCGGTCACGATAGGCACCGGGCTGTAGACGCCCATGCCGCCGGTGTTGGGACCCTTGTCGCCCTCAAGCGCACGCTTGTGGTCCTGCGAGGTAGCCATGGGGCGCACGGTCTTGCCGTCGGTAAAGGCCAGCAGCGAACACTCGGGGCCAACCAGCATCTCCTCAATGACCACGGTGTTGCCGGCGTCACCGAAAGTGCCGCCAAAGCACTCGCGCACGGCCTCCTCGGCCTGCGAGAGCTCGGTTGCCACGATAACGCCCTTGCCTGCAGCAAGACCGTCGGCCTTCACGACCAGCGGTGCGCCCTGCTCGCGCACATAGGCAAGAGCCGAGGCCTCATCGGCAAACGAGCCATAGGCGGCTGTCGGGATACCGGCGCGCTCCATGAGCTGCTTGGAGAACAGCTTGGAGCCCTCCATCTGAGCGCCCTCGGCACCCGGGCCAAAGCAGGGAATACCCGCCGCGCGCACGGCGTCGGCCACGCCCACCACGAGCGGGGCCTCGGGACCAATCACCACGAGTCCGCATCCGTGGCTCTGGGCAAATGCCGCCACGGCTGCAGGATCGCAATCGTCGAGAACAACGTTCTCGCCACAGCTCGCGGTACCGCCGTTGCCCGGCGCGATGTAGAGCTTGCCGGCGCGCGGTGATGCTGCGAGCTTTGCTGCCAAAGCGTGCTCGCGGCCGCCGCTGCCCAACAACAGGATGTCGATGGTTTGAGTGTCCGCCTTCAAGGGTGCCTCCTCTTATGGATGAACGGCCCGCCAACCATGCGGGCCCATTACAAGCAAATATACCCCTCGGCCGCCCGCTCGGGCTGCAAAGGGGTATATCGCAATAACCAAATAGTGCCGATTACTTCCAGAATCGGTTGATGATCTGCTCGCGACCGGCACCGACGCCAATAAACGTCACGCGGGTGTGTGCCAGATCCTCGATAAATGCCACGTAGTCCTGAGCCTCCTGCGGCAGCTCGTCAAAGCTGCGGCAACCGGTGATGTCGCACTTCCAGCCAGGGAGCTCCTCGTAGATGGGCTTGGCGTTCTCAAAGCGCACCTGATGCTCGGGCACGCTCGTATAGCGCTCGCCGTCGACGTCGTAGGCAACGCACACCTTGATGGTGTCGAAGGCCGAAAGCACGTCGAGCTTGGTCAGGGCGATATCGGTGAGGCCGTTGACACGCGAGGCATAGTTGGCGATGGGGCCGTCGAACCAACCGCAGCGACGACGGCGACCGGTGGTCACGCCGTACTCATAGCCCTCCTCGGTCAGCGTGTGGCCGGCCTCGGACTCGTAGGAAAGCTCGGTGGGCATGGGGCCCGAACCGACGCGGGTGATATAGGCCTTCATGACGCCCAGCACGCGGTCGACGTTCTTCATACCCACACCGGAGCCGGTGATGGCGCCGCCGGCGGTGCAGTTGGAGGACGTCACATACGGATAGGTGCCGTGGTCGATATCGAGCAGCGTCGCCTGGGCGCCCTCAAACAGCAGGTCCTTGCCCTCGTCGATCATATTGTTGAGCAGCAGGCTCGTCTCGGTGATGTAGGGGCGCAGGCGCTCGGCCATGGGCAGGTACTCATCGCAGATCTGGTCCACGGTGTAGGTGGGCAAGTTGTAGATGAGCTCGAGCTCGGGGTTCACACGAGCAAGGGCGGTCTCCAGCTTGTCGCGGAACAGCTCCTCGTCCAGCATGTCCTGCATACGCAGGCCAATGCGGGCCATCTTGTCCTGGTAGCACGGGCCGATGCCGCGCTTGGTGGTACCGATGTTCTTCTTGCCGAGCTTCTGCTCAAAAGCACCATCCAGATCGATGTGGTACGGCATGATGACATGCGCGTTGCCACTGATCTTGAGGTTCTTGGTAGTGATGCCGTCGGCCTCGAACATGTCGATCTCCTCAAGGACAACCTTGGGGTTGACGACGCAGCCGTTGCCGATCACCGACACGTGGTCGGAATACATGATGCCGGAGGGCACCTGGTGCAGGCCGTACTTCTTGCCGTTGACGACGATGGTGTGGCCGGCGTTGTTGCCGCCCGAGTAGCGCACGACGGCATCGAAGTCGCCGGCGACCAGGTCGCAGATCTTACCCTTGCCCTCATCGCCCCACTGGGCACCGACCAAAACGGTTGACGGCATGTTTACTCCTTACATTCATGGACTGTCTGCACACCGCAAGCGCGCAGAAGCACAAAACATTCCTAGTATACCCGTGCAACGGGCGCCTGTCCTACTCCTCGGTATGTGCCCCATCAAGCTCATAGAACTTGGTGGATGCCGGCAGGAACATCAGGTCGACGTCACCGATCGGGCCCGAACGGTTCTTGGCCACGACGATACGCGTGACGCCCTCGTCGGGTCGATCGTCGCGCGAGGCCTCGGCCTCGTCGGCGGAGCGGTCCAAGAACATAACGATGTCGGCGTCCTGCTCGATGGAGCCCGATTCACGCAGGTCGGACAGTTGCGGGCGCTTGCCGGTACGGGATTCGACCTGACGCGAAAGCTGCGACAGCGCGATCAGCGGGATCTTAAGCTCCTTGGCCATGATCTTCAGTCCACGCGACATCTCCGAGACCTCGACGGTACGGCTCTCGGAACGGCGTCCCGGCGGAGGACTCACCAGCTGCAGGTAGTCCAGGATGATGATGGCCTTCTCCTTGTTATGGAGCATACGGCGGCTCTTGGCGCGGATCTCGGTTACCGTGGTGCCGGGCGTATCGTCAATCAGAATATCGAGTTTGGACAAGGTCTGTGTAGCCTCGTTGATGTTGGCCCACTGCTCGGGACTAATGCGGCCCATGCGGAAGTCACTGATCGAGATCATGGCATAGGCGCAAATCAGGCGCTGGGCAATTTCCTTGCCCGACATCTCCAGCGAGAAGAAGCCGACGGTATAGCCCGCAGCGGCGGCGTTGAGTGCCAAGTTCAGAGCGAACGACGTCTTACCCACAGCAGGGCGGGCGCCGATGATGATGAGCTGGCCCTCGCGGAAACCCATGAGCATGCGGTCGAGCGACGGGAAGCCCGTAGGCACGCCCGCGGCCTGACCGCCGGCCTGGCACACTTCCTCGGCCTCGTTATAGGCCTCGACCATAAACTCGGTCAGCGTCTTGTAGCTCGACTTAACCTCGCGCGCCGTGACCTTGAGCAGTTTGCTCTCGGCCAGCTCCACGACCTCTTTGGTATCGGTGGGGGCATTATAGGCCAGCGCGTTGATCTCGTTGGTGGCGCCAATCAGCTCGCGCAACATCGAGTCGCGGCGAACGATGGCGGCATGGTGCTGCCAGTTCACGAGCGACAGAGTCTGGCCCATCAGCTCCAAAATGTACGCCTCGCCGCCCACGGCATCGAGCTTGTTGATGCTTCGCAGGTAATCGATCAGCGAGATGGAGTCGATGGGAATACGGCTGTTGTACATATCGACCATCGCGGTATAGATGGTCTTATGAATGGGCCGGTAGAAGTCATCGGGCTGCAGCTCGACCTGGGCCTCTTCGACCACCTCGGGCGATAGCAGCATAGCGGCCAGAACATTGGCCTCTGCATCTTGGTTTTGAGGAAGACCCAACTTGGAACCGCGGTCCTCGACCGTCAGCCCCGTCTCCCTGTCGTCATATGCCATGAGCATCCTCATTCATATCGCTTGCGAGCATCCATAGTATCAGCCACCGCTTTAAAACAAGCCGCGCCTTGGCAATCATCACCGAACCAAACGGATGAACGGTCCCATATGTAGGACTTCGCCAAAACGTCCACCATGGCGCTCGCTCAGCGCAAAAAAATAAAAGGGCGCCCTGGTCTCCCAGAGCGCCCTTCTTAGAACAAGATTGTTGCGTTGCAGCAAATGCTACTCGGCAGCAGCCTCAGTCTCGACCTCGGCGGTCTCGGCCTCGGCGACCTCAGCGGCCTCCTCGACCTCAGCCTCGGCAGCGAGCTCCTCGGCGGTAACGCCGACGAGAACGACAACCTCGGCCTTGATCTCGCGGTACAGCGAGATGGCAACGGTGTGGGCACCGGCAACCTTGATGGGCTTACCGAGCTCGACGCGCTTGCGGTCGATGTCCATACCGAGCTGAGCCTTGATGGCATCAGCGATCATAGCGGCGGTAACGGAGCCAAAGAGGATGCCCTCGTCGCCGACCTTGACGTCAACGGTGACCGTCTTGCCCTCGAAGGCAGCCTTGGTCTCGTTGGCGGTAGCCAGACGGACGGCCTCGCGCTTGGCGATGTTGTTGCGACGCTCGTCAAGCTGCTTGAGGTTGCCCTTGGTGGCGGCAACAGCGAGCTTCTTGGGGAACAGGAAGTTCTCAGCGTAACCCTGAGCGACCTCTACGACGTCACCCTCGCCGCCCTTGCCCTTGATCTCATCGAGAAGAATAACCTTCATGATGCGTCTCCCTTCTTAGCCGCGGTCGCGGTTGCCACGAGAGGAAACCACGGGGACGGTGTACGGCAGGAGAGCCATCTCGCGGGCGCGCTTGATGGCGTTGGCGATGTCATGCTGATGCTGCGTGCAAGCGCCAGTGACGCGACGGGGCTTGATCTTGCCACGGTCGGTCATGTACTTACGGAGAAGCTGAGTGTCCTTATAGTCGATGAACTCAGTGTTCTCCTTGCAGAACTGGCAGTACTTACGACGCGGCTGACGTGCAGAAAAATCATTAGCCATGTCAAAATACCTTTCATTTGGCAACTTCGGCGAACCGAAGCCGCCTCTCACTCAAAAATAGGTGAACAACCCTTAGAACGGGATGTCCTCATCGTAGACGTCGACCGCGGGCGGCGTAGCCACCGGTGCGGCAGGACGTGCTGCGGGCGCGGGAGCTGCAGGGGCGTAACCGCCCTGATCGTAGCCACCCTGGCCACCACGGGAGCTCATAAACTCGATCTCATCGACGATGACCTCGAGTTTGCTCCGGCGCTGGCCGTCGCGCTCCCAAGAGCTGTAGCGCAGCTTGCCCTCGATCGCGACCTTGTTCCCCTTTGCCAGGAAACGGCTCACGGCCTCGGCGCGGGTGCCGAACATGGTGCAGTCGACAAAGTTGGGATAGTCCTCCCACTCGCCAGTCTGCGCGTTGCGGCGACGATCGTTCACGGCGACGCCAAAGGACAGAACCTGGGTTCCGCCGGCAGTGGCGCGCAGCTCGGGATCGCGGGTGAGGTTACCGGTGATGTTCACTCGATTGATGCTCATAACTCACTACTTCCTCTTGGGGCACAAGCCCAGTCCAAAACGACAGTCTTACTCCTGGTCGTCGCGACGGACGATCATGTGGCGGACCACAGCGTCGGTGATGCGCAGGACGCGATCAAGCTCGGCGATCTGGGTAGGATCTGCGTGGAAGTTGATGAGGGTGTAGTCACCATCGGTGAGGTCGTTGATCTCGTAGGCGAGCTTGCGCTTGCCCCACTCGTCAACGGAGTCGACCTTGCCAGCGCCCTCAGCGATCGTGGTATCGATACGCTTCATAACAGCGAGACGAGTCTCGGGGTCGAGCGACGGGTCAACAAAGAACAGCAGTTCATAAGCCTTCATATTGTCACCTCCTCTGGGCAAATGTGGCTTCAGGTCGTGAAGGTGCGCCTGAAGCAGGAAAAGACTTGGTAATAATATCTTTCAACCTCACGGGCTGCAAGAACATGCAGCTACAACCTCATGACCTCCACATATGTCTATGCTTGCACGACACTTCTCGCGTCTTCCAACCAAATGCTGACCAAGAGCTTGACGGATCCGTTGGCAGAATACGGTGACGTGGGGACAAGTTGGGCAAATCGCAGGTCAGCGCTTGCAAGGTTGTGGTCGCAAAATGCATACCGGTGGTCTGCAACATCGGTCAAAGTTTTTTAAATTCATTGTCGAGTAGCTTATAAATACCTATTTTGAATAATTTGACATATATAACTATGCTGGTCAGAGGCCTTTTTTTGGCCGCCTGAATCCCGTTGCGGAGTCGCGCGTTTTAAAAAATGCCAACTTTTCTGTTTGCACTTTGCGATTCCTCGTGTATACTGACTTTCGCATTTAACGGAGAGTTGTCCGAGTGGCCGAAGGAGCACGATTGGAAATCGTGTAGGCGTCAAAAGCGTCTCCAGGGTTCAAATCCCTGACTCTCCGCCAGTTAATTCCAAAGCAGGCCTTCGAGCCTGCTTTGTTTTTACCCCACGCGGAGGGGTGGCAGAGTGGTTGAATGCGGCGGTCTCGAAAACCGTTTGGCCTGTATAAGGTCACGAGGGTTCGAATCCCTCCTCCTCCGCCATTAGATGGTACAAGCCCCAGCAATGGGGCTTTTTTCTTTTTGGGCACATTTCAATAACGCGCAGGAGGAGGGATTCGAACCCGCAGGGCGCGGAGCGTAAAGAAAACGCGCCAGTGTCGCGTTTTTAGCGCAGCGCGGTCGGCGCCAGCCGACCGGATAAATTTTGAGCTCCGCTCAAAATTTGGACATCCCTCCTATTCAGGCCGCACCCTCATCGCTTTCGATCCCAGCCCCAAATCCAAAACGTGTACACCACCCTCAAAAACCGACATTTTTCAACATCTTTGGAGGCTGGTGTACACGTTTGACCCTGCGCCCGCATCAACTGCCGACCGTTTACCGAGCAATGAGGTCGCCACGCCCGCCAACCATGTACTATGTACGGGCATTGTCTAAACCCATAATCCAAAGGACCCCATTTTGCCCGTCGTCGCCGCTATGACCGTTACTGCACACGCTTCGGATGCCATGGTCGCCATCCCATTTTGGCTTGAGATGTTCGCCGTTGTCGCGGCTTCGATCTCGGGCGTGCTGGTCGCACGCGAGCACAAGCTCGACCTGGTGGGCGCAGTCGCACTCGCCGTCGTTTGCGGCCTGGGCGGCGGCCTCTTGCGCGACATGACGCTCCAGGTGGGCAACGTCTACATCCTCAACCAGCCCATGGCGCTGCCGCTCTCTATTGCGACCGCGGCCATCATCTATATCTTTCCGGCAATCGTCGACAAACCCGATAAGCTCATCCCACTTCTCGACATCATCTCGGTCGGCATCTACGCGGCCACCGGCGCGGACAAAGCACTCGTGTACGGATTCGCACCCGCCGTGTGTATCATGATGGGCTTTTTCACCGCAGTGGGCGGCGGCATGCTGCGCGACGGCTTTATGGGCGTGGTGCCGGGCATTTTCCAACGCACCAACTTCTACGCCATCGCGGCCATCGCCGGATCGGCAAGCTATGTAGCCCTCGTCATGAGCGGCCTCATGAGCAATGTCGCCGCACTGGTCGTATGCGTTGTCGTGACCATGGGGCTGCGCTGGCTATCGCTGCGCTTTGACATCAAAAGCCCTACCGAGGAAGACATCGCACACTTTTTGCATCGCAAAAAGTAGTAGCGTGACCTCTCACCTCTCACCTCGAAATGCAACCGAGAGGTTCTTTTAGAGCGCCCGCGCGTTGGGTACCCTGTTAGGTATATGTCGAGCACCTAACGAAGGATTCACCATGCCTTGCAACCAATTCCCATCGACCCGGCGCCACAAAACGTGGGGTCACATCACCATCCTATTCGCGCTCATCGCGCTCACGCTCACCACGCTTCCCACGGCATCGTTCGCCGGCACGGACACCGCGGGCAACGTGCTCGCAACTGATAGCGACTCCAATCCGTCTGGCGTCGAAGGCGACCTGTACTGGGCCGGACAGAGCCTCAACCTGGATGATGCCTCCATTGACCGCGACATCATCGCGGCAGGCGAGAGCCTCTCTATCCGCGACTGCACCGTAGGTGGCGCCGTCCGCCTAGCGGCGCGCACCATCGATATCGCCAAAACCGCCATCGATGGCAGCGTGACGGTGGCCGGCCAGCATGTCGTACTCAATACCGACAGCACCGCCAGCTGTTTCTATGCGGCGGGCGAGACGGTTGCCCTGCGCGGATCTGCCAAGTCGGCAGCGCTCGCGGGCGACACGGTGACCATCGATGGCACCGTCGATGGCAATGTCGAGGTCTGGGCCGACAAACTCATTCTGGGCAAGAACGCCCGCATCACCGGCACCGTGAACGCCCATGTCTCCGAAGACCCCGAGCGCGCCGAGGGTGCTCAAGTCGGAGCCCTCAAAATCGACCGAACCGAGAGCGAGGACACCTCCACGGTCAACGACACCATCGGCGGTATCGTTGCCGCGGCGCTATCCACCTGCTTTGTCGCCATCCTCCTTGAGCTCGTCTTTCCGCGCGCAACCGCCAGCGCCGCAGGCATGCTCCATCAGCGCCCAACGCCGCTGTGGGTAAGCGGCCTTCTGGGCACCGTCGCCGTCGTTCCCGCCGTCCTGTTGCTCATCGTCTCGATTGCCGGCCTGTCGCTTGCCGGAGCCCTCATGTGCAGCGTCATCGGCATCGCCCTGGTCTCGGCGGCCTTTACGGGCACCGCCGTCACGCGCATGGTCGGACACAGCCAGAACCGCTACGCCATGGCAGCCGTCGGCGGCGTGGCTGCAGGCGCTCTCACAGGACTTCCCCTCATCGGCGACTTTATCAGCGGCGTGGCCTTCGTCTTTATGCTCGGCTACGTTATCCAAATCATCTGGCGCAACGCCCACCTCAAGCCGCAGCAGGCCTCCAACACGCCGGGACTCCCCACCACCTAATCCAGCCAAACCACCACAAAGGGGACAGGCACCTTTGTGGTGGTGCAAACCAACCTGTCCCCCTTGCACCAAAAAGGGCGCCGACCATTGCGGTCGACGCCCTTTCTTATTGGCGGCTATAAAAACTCGGCGCTTATTTGTTGACCTGACCGGCGCGGACGGCGGCCTTCTTGCGGTCGGTGGCGTTGAGCAGACGCTTGCGCAGGCGGATGTTCTTGGGGGTAATCTCCACCAGCTCGTCGTCGGCGATGTACTCCAGCGCTTCCTCAAGCGAGAAGGTGCGGGGCGGCACCAGCTGCACGGAGATGTCGGAAGTCGAGGAACGCTGGTTGCCCAGGTTCTTGGTGCGGGCAATGTTGACGACCATGTCGCCGGCCTTGCTGCGCTCGCCCACGATCATGCCCTCGTAGCACTCGGTGCCCGGCTCAACAAACAGCTGGCCGCGCTCCTGCAGCGTGCCCAGAGCGTAGGCAACTGCCTTCTCGGTGGTCATGGAGATCATGGCGCCATTCTGACGGTTGCCGATCTCGCCAGCGTAGGGACCGTACTCCAGGAAGGTGTGGTAGAACACGCCCTCGCCGTGGGTGACGTTCATGATGCGGTTCTTAAGGCCCATGATGCCACGCGTCGGGATCTTGAACTCGAGGTGCGTCACGATGCCCGAGGTGTCCATGCTCGTCATGATGCCGCCGGAGGTACCGAAGACCTCAACGACCTTGCCCGAGTACTCGTCCGGGCACTCGACGACGGCCTGCTCAACGGGCTCCATCTTGTTGCCGTTCTCGTCCTTCTTAAACAGAACGCGGGGACGGCCGACCTGGAACTCAAAGCCCTCGCGGCGCATGGACTCCATCAGGACGGACAGGTGCAGAATGCCGCGGCCCGAGACCTCGACGCCGCTCTTGTCCTCGAGCTCCTCGATCTTCATGGTCACGTTGTTCTCGGCCTCGTTGAACAGGCGCTCCTTGAGCTGACGGGCGCCCACGATGTCGCCGTCGCGGCCAACGAGCGGGGAGGTCGAGGCCTCAAAGACGATAGACAGGGTCGGCGGGTCGATCTCGATGGGCTCGAGCTCGACGGGATTCTCGGGGTCGGTGTAGACATCGCCGATATCAGTGCGGTCGATACCCACGACGGCGGCGATATCGCCGGCGCCGACTTCCTGGCACTCGGTGCGGCCCAGGTAGTCGAAGGTAAAGAGCTGCTTGACGGTAGCGGTAGCACTGGAGCCGTCGTTCTTCACAACCAGGATCTGATCGCCCTGGTGGATGGTGCCGGAGTACACGCGGCCGATGCCGATGCGGCCGACAAAGTTGGAGTGGTCGATGGTCACGCACTGCATGGCCAGCGGGGCGGTCTCGTCAACCTCGGGCGCGGGCATGTCGTCGATAATCATGTCGAGCAGCGGGTACATGTCCATGTTGCCGTCCTCGGGGTCATGACGGGCAAAGCCGTTGACACCGCTGGCGTAGATAACGTGCTCCATGGCGAACTCGAGCTGGTCGTCGGTAGCGCCCAGGTCGGCCATAAGATCGAGGCAGTCGTTGTAGGCCTTCTCGGGGTTAGCGCCCGGACGGTCGATCTTGTTGATGACGATCATGATCTTGAGGCCGGTATCGATGGCGTGACGCAGCACGAAGCGGGTCTGGGGCATGGGGCCCTCAAAGGCGTCGACCAGCAGCAGGGCGCCGTCGGCCATACGCAGCACGCGCTCGACCTCGCCGCCAAAGTCGGCGTGGCCCGGGGTGTCGATGACGTTGATCTTGACGTCCTTGTACTCGATAGAGATGTTCTTGGCGAGAATCGTAATGCCGCGCTCGCGCTCCTGGTCGTTAGAGTCCAGGACGCGGTCCTCGACCTGCTGGTTGGCACGGAAGGCATCCGTGGCACGCAGGAGCTTGTCGACCATCGTCGTCTTGCCGTGGTCGACGTGGGCGATGATGGCGATGTTCCTCAGATTGTCTACGCGCATGTAGTTCCCCTATCTTCTATCTATATACAAACGGCACGCGTATGCGGCCCGCCCAGCGATACAACGCTCAGCGGGAATATTGAGCCTTTTACCGAAAACTCGTTTATTTTAGCGATTTTAGATAAGAGGGGTTTCCTCACCTGCAGGTTCAGGGTCGCTCCACATAAAACCATCGCCGGCGCCCGCGCCATCGTACAGTACGTATGCCGAAAAACCGCTTTCGAGCGTCGTCTCAAAGAAGCTCACGAGCAGGGCGTCATGGTAACCGCCGTCAATTTCGACACAACCGGTATAGCCGATGGCATAACGGGCGATACGGCCCAGCCCCTCGTCTTTAAGGCCCATCTTGTGCTCGGAGATAAAGTTGGTGGCCGCCTCGAGACACGCCTCTTCGCCGTCCTCGTCAAGCGCCGCCAGATAGCGGTTGGATGCGGCATCTTCAATCGCCACGACAACGCCCGGATTCTCGCCGGCGGCAAGATCGTCCAAAAACGCCCCGATCAGGTCACACACCATGGCGTCGAGCTCGGCGGAGACGTTACCGGCGTCCTGCATATCCTGTGCCATCTTTAGACCTTCCCATCGAGTCCGGCGTCGTTACAGTTCTTGTGCCTCGGCAGCGATCTTGGCGGCAGCATCGCGGGCACGCATCATATCCGTCGCGCGCTTGTCGAGCACCTTGATCTGGTTGGTGAGCATCACGGCATCCACCACGCCCCAGATCACCAGGCCCGTCGAAATCGAAAACCCAAGCGCACCAACTGTACCACGAAGCCGTGAGCAGATTGCCGCGACAAGGACGGAGACGATAACCATCTTGATATAGGAGCCGCGGCGCTCGCGAAGTGTGCGGGCCTGCGTCACATAGGCAATGCGGGCGGCCTCGGACGCCTCGGAACGCATCTGCGCCTCTCGGGCAATGGCGGCAGCCTCGGCCGACATGCCGCCGGCCATCAGCGACCGCTCCACAACTTGTCTGCCCCGCATTTAGAAATCATCGGGGGAGAGCGTATGAACGAATTCGTCGAACTTCTCGAACTCCTGCTCGTCGTCGACTTCCTCGGCGTGGGCAGAAACGGTACCCAGGCGATTCATGATGTCGTCCTCCACAAACATGGGGGCATTGCTGCGCACGGCGAGGGCGATGGCGTCGCTGGGACGGGCGTCGATTTTGCGCTCGCCGCCATCGGCGAGCACGACGATCGTCGCATAGAACACCGGCGGCTCGGCGCGCACGATCTCGATGCGCTCGAGCTTGGCGCCTAGGGCGTCAACGGTATCGAGCAGCAGGTCATGGGTGATCGGGCGCTCGGCGCGGCCGCTATCGATACCGCGGCTAATGGCAGCAGCTTCAAACGAACCAGTCTGAATGGAAAGGGAACGCAGCGGCGCGGGCGAGTCCGATTTACTGCTGCGCTCGCGAAGCACGATAAGCGATGGCACGGGACCGGCGGCCATGACGATGGTCTCTATGTCGACACGAACCATGGAACACCTCCGGTACGTAGCGGTTAACGCGCGGCAGGGCTGCCGCATTGAATAGCTATACTACCCAATCTTTCGCCCAGCACACAAAACCAAAATGAGATTTATCGCACACAGAAAAAAGCCCCGAGGCAAATGCCCCGAGGCTCTTTACGTTTTTGATGGTGGACCTGACAAGATTCGAACTTGTGACCTCCCGGTTATCAGCCGGACGCTCTAACCAACTGAGCTACAGGTCCATCATGGTGGAGGTTAGGGGGATCGAACCCCTGACCTCAGGCTTGCAAAGCCCGCGCTCTCCCAGCTGAGCTAAACCCCCACGGAGAAAGTAATAAACACCCCAGCGGCGACTCGGCTCTCGCTGGGGTGTTTATTGCGAAAGAAAGTGGTGGACCTGACAAGATTCGAACTTGTGACCTCCCGGTTATCAGCCGGACGCTCTAACCAACTGAGCTACAGGTCC
>CAKUHK010000034.1:0-23680 GCA_934655965.1 uncultured Collinsella sp. | reverse complement strand
AGTCCTTTATCTTGACCCTGAACTCTTGGTAGAGGGACGGACTGTTGTAGTAAACGGTTCGGGTTCCGTCGGTGCACTCATCGGTTGTTTCCCATTTGACGACGGGCTGGTCCGAGCTGGCTATCAGCAGCTCTGCTCCAAAGGCTATAGCATGGGTAATGACAACCAGCAATGCCCAGCCGACAAAGAGATAGAGAACCAAATATGCAACGGGGTGTTTTGAGCGGATGTTTTGGAGCACGTCGGGGGCATTCATGGGGCACCTCCAAATTGCTATCTATGGAAATCAAATTATACCCCGCCGCCATGTGCGCCGCCTCGAGCAGTGGTTCGGCATTTAGTTTTAGTGGCACCCATGAAATGCCGGATTCCGGCTCTGCCAAGTTTAGCTTGCGATATTATGCAAGTATGAATTATTCAACCTTGCATAATTCAGGAGTGCATAATGTTTGTCGGTCGCGAAGCAGAGCTTGCAAAACTCGAATCCCTTTATGAGCAGCGTTCATTTCAGATGGCCGTCGTGTATGGTCGCCGGCGCGTGGGAAAGACGACGCTGATCAACGAGTTCTGCCGCGGTAAACGGACGCTCTCGTTTACTGCGCTCGAGCAAAGCGATGCCGACAATCTTGCGGATTTTAATCGCGCTATCGCTAGCTTTTTTAATCTTCCCGCATCGCTTGGCGGATTTTTGTCTTGGACTGATGCGCTGTCTTTCGTCGCCGATCGGGCGCGCACCGAGCGGTTCATTTTCGTGTTTGACGAGTTTCCCTATGCGGCGATGCGCAACGAGGCGCTGCCTTCGATTTTCCAGGTCGCCATCGATAGGGCATTTAAGGAAACGGACGCTTTTCTCATTCTTTGCGGCAGCAACCAGGGTTTTATGGAAAGCAATGTGCTGGGACGTAAAAGCCCTCTGTTTGGCCGGCGCACGGCTCAAATCAAGGTGCGCGACCTTGGATTCAAAGATGCGGCCAAGATGCTCTCGGGTCTGAGCGCTCAAGATGCCTTTAAATTCTATGGCTGCTTCGGCGGTGTTCCGTACTATCTGCAGCAGCTGGATCCGAGCGCGGGGCTCAAGGAGAATCTGGCACGCCTTTACTTCGATCCCATGGGGTTTCTATATGGCGAACCGGAGGGCCTGATTCGTCAGGAGTTCCAGGAGCCGGCAATATATAACTCGATTTTGCGAGCCGTGGCTGCCGGTGCAAACCGCGCGAAGCAGATCGCCGACCGCGTGGGTGTTGCCCAGACAACACTGCCTCGCTATCTCAGGGCGTTGGAATCGGTGGGAATTATCGAAAAGGCCGTTCCGTTTGGCGAGAACATCGAAACCAGCAAGCGCGGAATCTACCGACTTTCCGAGCCGTGCTATGCGTTTTGGTTCCGGTTTGTCATGCCGTACTCGTCCGATATCGAGGCGGGTTTGGGGCGAGCGGTCGTCAACGCGCTTCCAGAAGAGCAGCTGAACGAATACCTGGGCCATCGGTTCGAGGCGTTATGTGCCGAATGGATGGTTGAGCAGGCAAAACAGGGCAAGTTGCCAATTCCGGCGACGGCGGTGTCGTCGTGGTGGGGGACGAATTCAGCCAAACGGGCTCAAGATGATATTGATGTCCTGGCCGCAGATCGAGTTTCCAAGTGTCTGGTAATCGGCGAGTGCAAATATAGGGAGTCGTTTGACGAGACAGCAGAGATTGACGACCTCGAAAGCAAGCGTGGCCTGGTAAAGGGATACGCCGCCTCTCATTTCATGCTGTTCTGCAAGCATGACGTGAGCGCCGCCACGAAAAAGAAGCTCGCCGCGCGCGAAGATTGGCGAATTGTCGCGCTCGAGGACATGTATATCGACTGAGGTGGCGTGTCCGCCCCGCTCGCTTGGCCCGCGCCGTGGTACGATTTTTGAGTTTGAAAGTCCCGCCGCGTCCCGGCTGCCCTTGCAGCTCGTTGCGCGGCCGCGCGTAAAGGAGCCATCATGGCCGGTATGAACATGCAGCAGATGATGAAGCAGGCCCGCAAGATGCAGGAGCAGCTTGCCGCCGCGCAGGAGAACCTCAAGTCCCAGACCGTCGACGCCTCTGCCGGCGGCGGCATGGTCAAGGTGACCGTCAACGGCGAGATGGAGCTCGTCAACCTCACCATCGATCCCGATGCGCTCGACCCCGAGGACGTCGATATGTTGCAGGACATGATCATGGCTGCCGTCAACGAGGCCGTTCGCGGCGTCAACGAGCTTGCCAACAAGCAGATGGGCGCCATCACCGGCGGCCTCAACATCCCGGGCATGCCGTTCTAAGACGCGCATATATATGAGTGCCAACCATAGCCTGCAAAAACTACTCGATGAGCTAGGCCGCCTGCCGGGCATCGGTCCCAAGTCGGCCCAGCGCATCGCCTATTACCTGCTCGAGGCCGATGCCGAGGAGGCCCGTCGCTTGGCCGAGGCCATTCTGGAGGTTAAGCAGGAAGTGCATTTTTGCAGCCGCTGCTTTAACTATGCTACGGCCGACGAGTGCTCCATCTGCCAGGACCCGATGCGCGACACCACCCGCATCTGCGTGGTGGGCGAGCCGCGCGATGTCCAGGCGATCGAGCGCACGGGCAGCTATCACGGGCTATACCACGTGTTGGGCGGCGTGATCAGCCCCATGGACAAGATCGGCCCCGAGCAGCTGCACATCCGCGAGCTGCTGGCACGCTTGGGCCATGAGGATATCCACGAGGTCATTATCGCCACCAACCCTAATATCGAGGGCGAGACCACGGCGAGCTACCTCGCCCGCACCATCAAGCCGCTGGGTGTTGAAGTGTCGCGCCTGGCGAGTGGCCTGCCCGTGGGTGGCGACCTGGAGTATGCCGACGAGCTCACGCTTGGCCGTGCCATCGAGGCCCGTCGCGCGATCTAGGCATCGAGGCCGTCTGCCCCGCGCGGTTCCGCACGGGCTGGTCATAATTGCCCCGGTGTTCGTGCATTTGTTGTACAACAAACGTGCTTTGCATCCGCTTATCGCGTGGATGCCTCCGTTCGTGTCTCGTATTTGCGCATTCGTTGCGCAACCTTTTGCGTTCGCTGATACACTCACATAAGGATTTGAATGAATGCGCCGCTTTTGAGCGGCGTGTTTTCGTTGGAGGAGAACGCATGCGGCCCGGGGACACTCAGAAAAAGCATGGCGCCGCGGTGCACATGCGACGCCGGTTGGGCCTGGCGCCTCGGGCATATGTGCTGCTGTCCTGCTCGCTGGCGCTGGTCGTTGCCGGCGTTTCCGCCTATGGTGTGACGGTGCCGTCTATGGTGCAGGCGCATGCCGCGCGTGAGCTGCGCATGGGGCACAAGGCCAAAAGCGATTTGGGGACCACAACCGGATATGCCTGGGCGACCGTGGTCGCGCACGTTGCGTTTGGCGTTGACGACGCAGATAGTGCCGAGACTCCGGACAACGAGGTCACGCTGGCCAACGGCAAGACCATCATGCTTACCAATACCAAGGTCATCGAGCGACTTTCCAACAACAGCGTCTCGGCCGTCGTAAACAAGGCTGAGCAGCAGAAGGGTCAGGACGCTCAGCAGACGGACAGACCCGGCGGTTCGGGTTCGTCTGGCTCAAGCTCTGGTTCGTCGAGTTCGAGTGGTGGCTCCGGCTCGGGCTCTGCTTCCGGCGGGTCCGCGGGCGGCGGCTCAACGGGTGGTGGCTCGACAAGCGGTGGAACCAGTGGTGACGCGAACTCCGGCGGTCTTTCGGCTGCCGAGGAGGAAAGCATCCACAGTTGGCTCGTGACCAAGTACAACATGCTCGACGGCTATGTCTCTCGGGCCAATAGCGTGGTTGCGACCTATAACGCAACAGGCGATACCGGGCCGTGCGATAGTCTCGCCAACGATATGTTTGTCATCCGTGCCGAGTTTGGCCGGCAGAGGTTTTCTCCCAAGTCAAAGTGGTACCGGCAGTACGCCAACCTATGGGGCTGCTACACCAATCTGTGCCAATGGGTTGGGCATTACGGCGATGACGATGTCGCGCTCAACAACTTCAATACCAACGTGGCGGCGATTGCCCTATGATGACCGGTCTTGTTTCTGCCGCCCCGAGTGCGCTCGACCGCGATCCCATGGTGGGCCTACGCCTGGCGCGCGTCGACGGGTTTGAGCCCGCCATCGCGCTGGGCTCGGACGAGCTGCCCGTCTATCTGCGCCGCTTTACGATGCTGTTTGCCGACGACGCCACCATGCGCCGTGGCGGTATCGGCCGCGTGACGCGCGCCGTCAACGCCCAGGGCGAGGCCGTGGCGCTCAAGCAGCTCATCTTGCCGACGCGCGACGAGTTCGACGACGACACCGCCTACGAGGCGCTGGTCACCAAGTTTAAGGCGGCTTTTCGCGAGGAATACGAATGCCACCGTGCCCTTTCGGGCCTCAAGGGCTTTCCCCGCCTGTATGGATGGGGCGAGGTCGACGGCGTGCCCGCGATCGTTATGGAATGGGTCGAGGGCGAGACGCTCGCCCGCTTGCGTAAGCGGCTTGCCGTGGACGATGCCGAACGCCTGTCGCCGCTCGTGGCGGCGCGTCTGGGTCGCGATCTGTTCGACCTGCTGTGCCGCATGAGCCTGGTGGGGGAGGGCTTTGTCCATCGCGACATCTCGCCGGCCAATATTATGGTTCGCACAGCACGCCTGTCGCTCGACCAACAACTTGCCGAGGGCACGTTTGACCTGTGCCTGATCGACTTTGGTTCGTCGCTTGCCCTCGAGCCCGCCTCTGCGGTGGCGGGGACCGGCGGCAAGGCGTCGTTTACGGAGCGCTATGCAACGTTGCGCCGCGCGACGGTTGCCTACGCTCCGCCCGAGATGCTCACCGACGATATCGCCGACCTGCGTGTTTTGCGCATGTCGCCGGCGATTGACGTGTATGCCGCGGCGAGCACGGTCTATGAGCTCATCGCCGGCGTCGCTCCGTACGAGGTGGCGCCGGGCGCGTCGGGCACCTCGGGTTCGCGCAAAAAGACGCGTGATATCGCCAGCCCCTATCGTCTCAAGATGGATACGCGGCCCGACTATCCCGTTGGCGCCCATGCGCCCGGTTGCGACCTGACCCAGCTGCTGCGGCGTGAGCCCGATGTGGCGCTTGCCGCCGCCGAACAGGCCCAGCAGCTGGGGCTCGAGCCGGACTCCGAGGAGCTGCGCGATGCGCTGGCGTTTGTCGATGCCCAGCTGTTCGACGTGATTATGGCCTGCCTGTCCTGCAGCCAGGGAGATCGTCCCGAGCCGGCTGCGGTGGAGGCGGCGCTTACGACGTTTTGCGATCACTACGCGCAAAACGTCGGTCGTTCGCTTCGCGGCGAGCCGCTCACGCCCTGCCCCATGGATGCGTCCGGTCGCATGGTCCGCCGCGCTGTGATGATCGGCACGACGGTTGCCTGCGGCGTGCTGTGGGCTGCTGTCGTGGTGTCGGCGGCGCTGCTGGTGTCGGGTGCTCGCGCGACGGTTGCCATGGGACCGCTTGTGTGGTCCGGGAAGCTGCCGGGCATCGTCGCCGCGCTGGCGTTGGCACTGCCGGGTGTGGCGGGCATTGCCGCCGGTGCCATGTCGCACGATCGCCGCGCGGGGTTCCTACATGGCGCGCTAGCGCTTTCCGCTTGCGAGGTTCCGGTGCTGGTCGCCGCTGCGTGCGCTGTGTTTTCCCAGCGCGCCGTAGTGAGCGGCCTTGTCGCCGCCTTAATTGCAACATACGCGCTCACGTGGTTTTTGCTGGCGATGGGCTTTGCCTTTGAGCTTCCCGTCGCGGCGCCGCGACGCGCAAAAACCCAGACGGCGACGCCGCTTGCCGGTGGGGCCGCGGCAGCTCGCGCCTTTGCTGGGGCGAACGAGGCGCCGTCCGATACGAGTTCAACGACCAAGGAGGTCTAGGCCATGGCATCTCAAACTGAGCTCACCCCGTGCGGAGCCATGTTCGACATCTTTAAGCGCGCGGCGCACCTGAGCCATATCGAGCTATGCGGCCTGGTGCTCTCGAGCCGCCCGCTCGCCGACGGCCGCAGCCCGCAAAGTCGTGCCGCCGATCGCTCCTGGGTTTCACGCTTTATCGTGCGCGCTCCGGTCGGCACGCTCCAGCAGCGCTATTTTGCCGATTACGGCACCTCGGCCGCGCGCATCATGTCGCATCTTGCCCTGCGCCGTCGCAATCCCATGGATGCCATGGCGATAACCAACATGGTGTGCGGGCCCGCCGGCGAGCCTATGGTGCGGGCGCTCGAGGAATGCCACCAGGATACGAATCTCTACCGCAATGCGCTCGAGCGCCTGTCGCAGGCGGCGGAGCTTATGCCCGCCGAGCGCGCCGAGGCCGTGCTGGTGCTGTTTGTCGCCGTCGGATGCTCGGCGGATGTTCGAACCTCGGTGACCTATGCCATCGACTATGCACATGCGACTTGCGGTGGCGCCACGTCGACCCCGCGTTCGCTGAGCACCTCGACGGTCGCGGGCGGGCATGAGGCGGCGCCCGCGCACCCGCTGGGCCTGCTGCGCGTGCAAAACGGTTACGTGGTAAGCGCCCCGCGCTGGATCCAGCCGAGCGAGCAGGGCGTGGAGATCGGAGCGCTGGCCACGGGCGAGGGCGATATCACCGATGTTGGCGACGATGTCTCGGCCCGTCATGCCCGCGTGTGGTGCGATGACCAAAATGCCTGGTACGTCGAGGACCTGTCGTCCACCAACGGCACCGTGGTGGTAAGCGGCGCGACGAGCGTCTGCACCCAGGTCGAGCCCGGCCGCGCTGCCCAGCTCAACCCCGGCGACGAGCTCAAGCTCGGCGAATCCACCACCTACGCCATCCTCCTCGGCGCCCTCTAGCCGGCAGTTAGGGACGTTCCTTTTCTGCCGGCACCCTGGGACACTCCTTGGCGGTCACCCGAGGTAAACCTTTACCGCCCACCTATATTTGTCGAAATTACACTTGACGGCGGGGTACAATAAACCCGCATGCGGATTTCCGTTGCGGGCGCTTCCCTTCGCCGGGGCGTGCCCGGGAGCATCCGGCATGCGGCCTTTGCGGCGCTCGGTCATGTGCAAGACGGGCGGTCGGACCTGTGGAGCGCGTCAGTCGCCCCTCGCCTCGGCATACCTTCTCTCCACGCCATGTACCTGCTGCTCAGTCTGCCTGCCAGATGATTGGAAGCAACAACGAAAATCCCATCACGCCAACATCCCGGCGATCGCCGGGGCCTGTATACCTATATGAGAGGAGAGGGGTATATGGCGCGTAAGTTTAAGTCTATGGACGGCAACGAGGCGGCCGCATATGTTTCGTATGCGTACACCGAGGTAGCGGGAATCTATCCCATTACGCCGTCCAGCCCGATGGCCGACCATGTCGACCAGTGGGCGGCCCAGGGTCGCAAGAACATCTTCGGCACCCCGGTCAAGGTCGTCGAGATGGAGTCCGAGGCAGGTGCAGCCGGTACCGTTCACGGTTCGCTGGGCGCCGGTGCTCTGACCACCACCTACACGGCTTCTCAGGGCCTGCTCCTGATGATTCCGAACATGTACAAGATCGCGGGCGAGCAGCTCCCGGGCGTTTTCCACGTCTCCGCGCGTTGCGTCGCTTCCCACGCCCTGAACATCTTCGGTGATCACTCCGACGTCATGGCCTGCCGCCAGACCGGTTTCGCCATGCTCGCCGAGGGCAACGTCCAGGAGGTCATGGACCTCTCGCCGGTGGCTCACCTTGCCGCCATCGAGGGCAAGACCCCGTTCCTTAACTTCTTCGACGGCTTCCGCACCAGCCACGAGATCCAGAAGGTCGCCATGTGGGACTACAAGGATCTGGCCGAGATGTGCGACATGGACGCCGTCCAGGCTTTCCGCGACCACGCGCTCAACCCTGAGCATCCGCACACCCGCGGCAGCCACGAGAACGGCGACATCTTCTTCCAGAACCGCGAGGCCTGCAACAAGGTCTACGACGAGCTTCCCGCCGTCGTCGAGGGCTACATGAAGAAGATCAACGAGAAGCTCGGCACCGATTACGGCCTGTTCAACTACTACGGCGCCCCCGATGCCGACCGCGTCGTCGTGTGCATGGGCTCCTTCTGCGACGTGCTCGAGGAAGTCATCGACTACCTCAACGCTCACGGCGAGAAGGTCGGCCTGGTCAAGGTCCGTCTGTTCCGTCCGTTCTCCATCAAGCACTTCGTCGACGTTCTCCCCGAGACCGTCCAGAAGATCGCCGTCATGGACCGCACCAAGGAGCCGGGTTCCATTGGCGAGCCGCTCTATCAGGACGTCGTCTCCGCTCTCTACGAGGCCGGCAAGACGGGCATCAAGGTCGTCGGCGGCCGTTACGGTCTGGGCAGCAAGGACACGCCTCCCGCGTCCGCGTTCGCTGTCTTTGAGGAGCTCAAGGCCGACGAGCCCAAGCGCGAGTTCACCATCGGCATTGTCGATGACGTGACCAACCTGAGCCTGCCCGAGGCCGAGGATGCGCCCAACACCGCAGCCCCCGGCACCATCGAGTGCAAGTTCTGGGGTCTGGGTGGCGACGGTACCGTTGGCGCCAACAAGAACTCGATCAAGATCATCGGCGACCACACCGACAAGTACGTCCAGGCCTACTTCCAGTACGACTCCAAGAAGACCGGCGGCGTCACCGTCTCGCACCTGCGCTTTGGTGATTCCCCGATCCGCTCGCCGTACTACGTGACCAAGGCCGACTTCGTCGCTTGCCACAACCCCAGCTACATCGTCAAGGGCTTCAAGATGGTCCGCGACGTCAAGCCGGGCGGCACCTTCCTGGTCAACTGCCAGTGGAGCGACGAGGAGTTCGCCGAGCACATGCCCGCCGTGGCCAAGCGCTACATCGCGAACAACAACGTCAACGTCTACCTGATCGACGCTATCGACCTGGCCGCCAAGGTCGGCATGGGCAAGCGCACCAACACGGTGCTCCAGTCCGCCTTCTTCGCGCTGGCCAAGGTCCTGCCCGCCGAGGACGCCCTGCAGTACATGAAGGACGCTGCTACCAAGTCCTACATGAAGAAGGGCCAGGCCATCGTCGACGCCAACCACAAGGCCATCGATGCCGGCGCTACCGCCTTCCGTAAGTTCGAGGTTCCGGCCGACTGGGCTACCGCCGAGGACGCCGCTCCCGTCGAGCTCTCCGAGGAGACCAAGTCCGCCATCGCCCAGCAGGTCAAGAACCTGCTTGAGCCCATCGATCGCATGGACGGCGACAGCCTGCCCGTTTCCGCCTTCGTCGATTGCGCCGACGGCCAGTTTGAGCTGGGCGCCTCCGCATACGAGAAGCGCGGCGTCGCCGTTGTCGTTCCCCACTGGGACGAGACCAAGTGCATCCAGTGCAACCAGTGCGCCTATGTGTGCCCGCATGCCACCATCCGTCCGTTCGCGATGACCGAGGACGAGGTTGCCGCCGCGCCCGAGGCCACCCGCACGCTCGACGCCATGGGCCCCAAGGCCAAGGGCATGAAGTTCACCATGGCCGTGTCCCCGCTCGACTGCATGGGCTGCACCAACTGCGTCAAGGTCTGCCCCAAGGGCGCCCTCGAGATGGTTCCCACCGAGCAGGAGATGGACCAGCAGCCCGTTTGGGACTACATGGTCGAGAACGTCTCCGAGAAGAAGGAGCTCATCGCGGCCAACGTCAAGGGCAGCCAGTTTAAGCAGCCCTACCTGGAGTTCTCTGGCTCCTGCGCCGGCTGCGCCGAGACCGCCTATGCACGTCTGGTGACCCAGGTCGCCGGCGACCGCATGTTCATCTCCAACGCCACCGGCTGCTCCTCCATTTGGGGCAACCCCGCTGCCACCGCTCCGTACTGCAAGGACAAGGACGGTCACGGCCCGGCGTGGAACAACTCCCTGTTCGAGGACAATGCCGAGCACGGTCTGGGCATGGCTGTGGGCTACGAGGCCGTTCAGCACAAGCTGATCGCCGCTACCCAGGACATCATCGCTGCCGATGGCCCGTCCGATGAGCTCAAGGCCGCTGGCCAGGCTTGGATCGACTCCGTCAACGACGCCGAGGCCTCCAAGACCGCTGCCGCCGCCTACGTTGCCGAGCTCGAGAAGTGCGGCTGTGACGCTTCCAAGGCGATCCTCGCCGACAAGGCTTACCTCACCAAGAAGTCCTTCTGGATCTTCGGCGGCGACGGTTGGGCCTACGACATCGGCTTCGGTGGCCTGGACCACGTTCTGGCTTCCGGCCACAACGTCAACGTCTTCGTCTTCGACACCGAGGTTTACTCCAACACCGGCGGTCAGGCCTCCAAGGCCTCGAACCTGGGCCAGGTCGCTCAGTTCGCCGCTGCCGGTAAGGTGACCAAGAAGAAGTCTCTGGCCGAGATCGCCATGAGCTACGGCTACGTCTACGTGGCGCAGGTCGCCATGGGCGCCAACCCGGCTCAGACCCTCAAGGCTATCCACGAGGCCGAGGCCTACGACGGCCCGTCCCTCATCATCGGCTACAGCCCCTGCGAGATGCACTCCATCAAGAAGGGCGGCATGCAGAACTGCCAGGCCGAGATGAAGAAGGCTGTCGAGTGCGGTTACTGGAACCTCTTCCGCTTCAACCCCGAGGCTGCTGCCGGCAAGAAGTTCTCGCTCGATTCCAAGGAGCCCGCGGGCGGTTATCAGGAGTTCCTGATGAACGAGGCCCGTTACGCTTCGCTGACGCGTTCCTTCCCCGAGCGCGCCGAGGAGCTCTTCAAGGAGAACGAGCAGGCCGCTATGGACCGCTACCAGCACCTGCTGAAGCTCAAGACGGTGTACAACGAGGCCTAGGTCTCTCACCGCAGGATCTGAGGGCTAACCTTCGCGGACGTCCTCGGACATGAAAGAACCCCCGCTGCGCACTACGTGCGGCGGGGGTTCTTTCGTCCTGCGGAGTGTCCGCGAAGGTTAGCCCTCAGATCCTGCTACGACTACGTCCTCGGATTGTGTGGGCTGATGAAGGACGTGGTTGATGGGGCTCTTGTCCCTGGCGCTGTTTCGCGCCTTTGGCGCGAAAGGCGCGTCACTTTGGGTATGGAGGGGGACTTGGTTGTTGCTGCCCTCTATGCTCTTACTGTTTCGGTGGCTTTGAGATCTCAGTGAAACTCGCTATCTGCCAATTTTTGTACTATTTTGGTCATTACTATCTGCCAATTTTTGTACTATTACTTGTAATTCTATCTGCCAATTTTTGTCATTTAGGGGTTTTAATGCTACGCCGCAAGGTTACTGATAGGCTTTTGAACTGGAAGAATAACTCCAATAAGGCGTTGCTTGTTACTGGCGCACGTCAGATTGGCAAGAGTTATGCGATTCGCGCGTTTGGAAAAGGCAACTACGCTTCGTATTTTGAGGTCAATTTGCTACTCGATGCCGAGGCAAGGGATGCGCTAATTGACGCTAAGAACGCCGTTGACTTTATCAACCGTGTAGCCCTTCTTGCGGACGCGCCGCTTGTTGAGGGGGATACGCTTGTCTTTGTCGATGAGATTCAGGAGTATCCGCAGATTGTCACACTTATGAAGGCGTTGGTCGAAGACGGGCGCTTTAGCTATGTATTCTCGGGGTCTATGCTCGGGACCGAGTTTAAGGGGATATCTTCTTTTCCGGTGGGGTATGTCGAGCACGTTGTTATGCGACCGATGGATTTTGAAGAGTTTTGTTGGGCAAATGGCGTCAGCGAGAATGTGCTTGCAGACATTCGCAACTGCCTTGTCGAGAGACGTCCCGTCGAAAACTACATTCATGAGGCAATGCTCAAAAACTATAGAGCTTATATCGTTTGCGGTGGCATGCCGGAGGTCGTTCAGAACTATATCGATTCGGGTTATTCGCTCGTGAGAACGCGTGAGCTTCAAATTCAGCTGGTCGATCAGTACAAAAGCGATATCTCTAAATATGCATCGACTCGAGCGTTTAACGTTCGCTCGATTTTCGAACAAATTCCCGTTCAGCTTGAAGCGGAGTCCCATCGCTTTGTTGTTTCGTCTCTGGGCGAGGGAGCGCGCCTTAAAAAATATGAGCAGGATTTCCTATGGCTGGTGAGCGCGGGCGTTGGATTGATGGTCGCCCAGGTAACGGAGCCTCGGAGCCCCCTCAAGAGGACGGAGAAGGCGACAGCCTTCAAGCTGTACGAGTCCGATACGGGTATGCTCGCATCGCGGTATCCCGGCAGCACGGCACGAGCTGTCTATCTTGATATGAAAACTCCCAACCTCGGCGGTCTCTACGAGAACGTGGTCGCTCAGGAGCTTGTCGCCCTTGGGGCTGATGCATGGTACTACCAGACGCGTGAGGTCGGTGAAGTTGACTTTGTGATCGAAGGCGCCCGCGGGCATGTTGTCCCGATCGAGGTCAAATCGGGCAAGAAAGTTCGAGCGCATGCGGCTCTCGATCGCCTAATGAGTGTAGACGAGTACAAAATTCCCGAGGCTGTTGTGCTAAGCCACGAGAATCTCGGCAAAGAGGGCAAGATCCTGTACGTCCCTATCTATATGACATTCTGTCTCGATGAGTTTATAGAAAAGGATGACCCCGACAACGATTTCTCGTTTGCACCCATATCTCTCTAGGCTATCTGAGTCCGCAATCCAGCCCTTGCTGTTTCGCGGCTATGCCGCGAAAGGCGCGTCACTTTGCGAAAGGGCTGGGGTCGCTGCTGCATGCGACTCCAGCCCTATGATTGCTACTTTGGGTCCCGCGATGGGGTGTTGTTGGTGTTGCTAGTCGGCTTTCCTTGTCTCGCCGGTTTCGGTGCGTAGGCGGTAACCGTGGACCAGGTCACTGATGGCCGGCCAAGGAATCTGGCGATCGACCCAAAATTGCAGCTGAACCAGATAGCGCTCGGTGGCGCGGGTGAGGGCGGCAAACTGCTCGTGGGTTTCGACCTGAGCGTAGAGGTCGCGGCTGTGGGCGAGGATGGCGGTCGTATCGTCCATCTTGCCAGTGACGTCGAAGGCGCCCGAGAACCAGTCACACAGGCGCGCGGCACTGTTGCTGAGGGTTGCCAAGTCGGCGGTGTCGCCGTTGACGTTCTCGGTCGCCTGGACTCGCAGGAGTGAGAGGGCATCGGCGGCGTTCATGCAGTAGCCGACGGTGAAGTTCCAGACGGCGAACTCGCGGCCGGTGTCGAGCTTGCGGCGGCGCATGTAGTCGATGTCGCGGGGTTCCTCGAGCATCATTTGGTCGGCGAGAGCTTCAAGTGCGGTGGTGTACTCGGCAAGGTCGAGCGTGAGCAGGGTGTTGATATCCATCATGGCTAGGCCTCCGCTTCGATCTCGACGATTTCGTTTTTGATGTACATGCCCTGGTTGTCCCAGACGTTGCGGCAGGCGGCGGCAAAGCGCTCGCGGTCGGCCTCGCAGATGCGGGCGAACATGTCGCAGGTGCCAAAGGGCTCGCACACGTCAAAGAAGATGCAGACCGACGACCAGCCGCCATACCAGCTCACCGCGCCGGCGGGTTCGTGAAAGACGGGGTTCTCAATATGCTCGTAGTTGGCGATGGGGCCCGATACGGGATAGGTCACCTCGGTATCGCACACCTTGGCCGAAAAGATGCGAGACTCCACGGGGCAGGACGCCTCGAATAGCTTGCATGTCTCGGGCGCTTCGTCCCAAAGCATGTCGGCGAGAAACGTCTCGTCGTTGAGCGTGATCTTGAGCATTTTTGTCATAGGTAGGACCTCCTCAATCCGTCGCTCAAGGGGTTCGCTGGCGGATAAAGGAGAAGACAGCCACGGGGTCGCCGAACCCAAACTTCACGACAGATACCTGCCGCCCCAGCCCGTGCTGTACTCGGCTAAAGTACCATGCCGTCGGCGCGAAGGCAATATCTTCGTTTGATTTTTCGTAGCACAGAGTAATAGCGCGGTTCGCCATTGTTCGTCTGCCATGCGGCGGGTATTTCTTGGCTATTCCTTTTGATGGATGAAAGGCCCCTTGTTTTTGCAGGGGTGCATACTCGTCTTATAAGTGCATAGAATCTCGTATAGTGCGAGTAAGATATTGCGCTGTCCGTTTTGTGTTTAGCAAAGATATAGTTTGCATAATCTGGTCTAATCCCTGCTCTATTTAAATAAAGTCGCACGTAAATGGCGTAGATATGCGTGAGCTGGGCTTTATTACGCTGAGCGGGTAAAAACGACCGTTCACCGTTCAACTGTTTTCAAAATGAATAAAATGAGCGATAACAGGAATATAAACCTTAATAAACTCGCGTATCGCACGGACACGGGTTATTAATGGGTTGTAGGCCTTTTACAGAAAGGATTCCAGCAATGTCTAAGCCTCTTGGCAAGCCCGATCGTATTGTCGTCGCCCTCGGCGGCAACGCCCTCGGCAACAACCCCGTCGAGCAGATCGAGGCCGTGAGCAACACCGCCCACGCTCTCCTCGGTCTCATCGAGCAGGGCAACGAGATCATCATCACCCACGGCAACGGCCCGCAGGTCGGCATGATCCAGAACGCCTTCGCTGCCGCCCACGACGCCATCGGCACCCCCGAGATGCCGCTGCCCGAGTGCGGCGCCATGTCCCAGGGCTACATTGGTTATCATCTGCAGCAGGGCATCGGCCGCGAGATGCACAAGCGCTATAAGCGTTGGCACGCCGCCTCCGTCGTCACCCAGATCGAGTGCGATCCCGACGATCCCGCGTTCAAGAACCCGACCAAGCCCATCGGCCCCTTCTACACCGAGGAGCAGGCCAAGGAGTTCATGGCCGAGGATCCCTCCAAGGTCTTCGTCGAGGATTCCGGCCGCGGCTGGCGTCGCGTCGTCGCTTCCCCCGATCCCAAGAAGATCGTCGAGGCTGACTCCATCCTCAACCTGCTCGACAACGAGTTCATCGTCATCGCCTGCGGTGGTGGCGGCATCCCCGTCGTCCGCGACTACGAGAACAAGGGTTGCTACAAGGGCGTTCCCGCCGTCATCGACAAGGACCTGGGCGGCGAGCTGCTGGCCGAGGACTGCGACGCCGACGTTCTGTTCCTGCTGACCGCCGTTGAGCATGTCGCCATTAACTTCGGCAAGCCCAACCAGGAGGAGCTCGAGGACATCACCGCCGACGAGGCCGAGCGCCTGGCCGACGAGGGTCAGTTCGGCAAGGGTTCCATGGAGCCCAAGGTCCGCGCTGCCATCAAGTTCGCCCGTTCCCGCAAGGGCCGCACCTGCATCATCGGCGCCCTGGACAAGGCCGCCGAGACCATGGCCGGCCTCTCCGGTACCCGCATCCACGAGTAGTCTCTACTCTGTTGCCTCTCTCGTGGGCGCCAGGCAAAGCGCCCACAAACTAGCCTCTCTTCATGAGCCCCGCAGTCCGCTCCGACTGCGGGGCTTTTTCTGTTGACCTAGTCATCTAGTCATTGGGGACAGACTTAAATGACTAGTCAAAAGGGACACGCTTGCCGCGACCAAACCCGGCATTTGGGGACAGTCCTATTCGGTCGCCCGCGAGCGGCGTCCGCAAAGAGTGTCCCCAACGGCTAGTCGTTTAAGAACGTCCCCAATGACTAGTAGTAGGCCCACATGACTTCGATTTCGTTGAGGACCTCTACGACACCCCAGCGGCGAGCGCTGCGGCTTTGCGAGTTGGGGTCGTACACGCCGATCTGGTCGGCGTCGTCGATGCCGTAGAGCACGATATAGTGGCCAACGCTGGTAAAGGTGCCGGGACGAACCGAGGCGATAATCGGTGCCCCCGAGCGCAGCGCCTGGGTGATAGAGCTGCGATCGACGTGGAGTTCCGTTCCGTTAAGGCCCAGCTGCCATGCGCCGTTCGTCATGAATGACCATTCGGTGGCGCCGGTGGGAGCATAGTTGCCTGCCTCGGAAAGCGCGCACATATCGACCGGCGTCATATCGGTGTGTCCGGTCTTAAAGACATAGACCATGGTAAGACAGGTAGGGCCGCAGGCATTTTGGCGGATGGTGCCGCCGGCGTAGGGCAGCTCCGACCACGCGGGGTCAATCTGATAGATATGGGGCATGGTGCCGGCCTGCCACTGCGAACGCGGAGTCGAAAACGCAAACGAGTAACCGGGTGCGACCGGGGCCATGAGCAGCTTGTCCTCGGCCGTTGGATCGAGGCCGGCAGAGCCGTGGGAGACGCACGAGCCCAAAAACAAAAAGACCAGGCAAGCGACGATAGAACAAAGTGCGATGCGCGCGCGGCGGAAGGGCAGCGCGGGCGCGCCGCCGCCAGCTCGAGATACCGGGCGAGAGCTCACGCCGCTGCGTCCGCGCTGCGGGTGCGAAAAAGAGCGGCGGACAAAGATGCCGGGCTGACGGCGCCCGTTGCGACGCAGCTGTGGCACGTCCGTCTGGCGCTGGCGAGTGCCGGTGCCCGTGAGGGGGCGAGTGCCCTGGGGCTGCCCGGTGCTGCGGTTGCGGCGTTGTGTCTGCGCACGCGATCCGCTCGACGCGACAGCCCCGTCACGCCTGCGGGGCTCAGCGCTTCCAGTTTGCTTTTGAGCCGTTGAGCCCCCAGTATTCCGCCGAGGCGTGGGGCGAGGCTGCCGCTGCGATCCGCCCGGGTACTGTGAACTGGCAGCGGCGGAAGAAGACGAGCTCCTGGGCGTCGGCGCAGTGCGGCCAGCAAGGCGAACGCTCTGTCGCCGTTGGTCGCCGTCGTTAAAACCGTATGCCATTCGAACCGCCTTGCCTCATGTATAACCTGTCTATCCTACAAAAAAGATGCGCAACAAATGCTCGCATGCGCCAAAAGCTCGGTAAACGGCACGAACGGGGCAAGCTTGGCGCTATAAATCGACACCCTTCGCGAGCGTGTGAATCGCGTCATCAAAACGGGTGCTCGCAACGAGCGGCATCCCTCGCCGTTCGTCCCAAAAACGGCGCCGCTCGTTATTCGGTTTTGCCTTCGGTCGAGCCATAAGCGGCAGCGTGCCGCCAAGGCCGTATCTTAAAGCCACGAAATAAAAGCGCGCGGCAAAACAGGCCGCGCAAGGGGTGACGCCAAGGGGCGTCAAAAAGGAAAGGAGGGGAACAATGGCGGACAAGAACGCAGAAGTTGCAGTCGAGGATAACGGCGGCATGAAGAAAACGCTCTCGCTCTGGAACTTCTTTACCATCGGCTTTGGTGCCATCATCGGTACCGGTTGGGTTCTGCAGGTCGGCGACTGGATGGTCGTGGGCGGCGGTCCCGTTCCCGCTATGATCGCATTCCTCTTGGGCGCGATCTTCCTCGTGCCCGTCGGAGCTGTTTTCGGTGAGCTCACGGCTGCTATCCCCATCTCGGGCGGCATCGTCGAGTATGTCGATCGTAGCTTTGGTCGTACGATGAGCTACATCACCGGCTGGTTCCTGGCCCTGGGCAATGGTATCCTGTGCCCGTGGGAGGCCATCGCCATCTCGACCCTCGTGTCCGAGATGTTCGGCAGCCTGCCCGGCCTTGAGTGGCTGCGCGCCGTCAAGCTCTACACCATCCTGGGTGCCGACGTTTACCTGTTCCCGACGCTGATCGCGCTCGGCTTTGCAGCCTACGTCATCTTCCTCAACTTCCGCGGTGCCAGCTCGGCCGCCAAGCTGCAGGCCTTCCTGACCAAGGCCCTGCTCTGCGGCATGCTGCTCGCCATGGGCGTCTCGCTGTTCACCGGCTCGCCGGACAACGCCATGCCCGTGTTCTCCCAGGTCACCGGTGCTGGCGGCGGCAAGCCCGCTACCGAGGGCACCAGCCTGTTCGCAGGCATCGTTTCGGTCCTGGTTCTGACCCCGTTCTTCTACGCCGGCTTCGACACCATTCCTCAGCAGGCTGAGGAAGCAGCCGAGGGCCTCAACTGGAACAAGTTCGGCAAGATCATCTCCCTGGCCCTGTTGGCCGCCGGCGGCTTCTACATGGTCTGCATCTACTCGTTCGGCACCATCCTCGACTGGCATGAGTTTGTTAAGAGCCCGGTTCCCGCGCTTGCCTGCCTCAAGGGCATCAACATGCTCCTGTACCTGGCCATGCTCGTCATCGCCACGCTTGGACCCATGGGCCCGATGAACTCCTTCTACGGCGCCACGAGCCGCATCATGCTCGCCATGGGCCGCAAGGGCCAGCTGCCCGAGAAGTTCGCCGAGGTCGATCCCAAGTCCGGCGCTCCCAAGCTCGCCTGCGTCGTTCTGGGCGTCATCACCGTCGTCGGTCCGTTCCTGGGCAAGAACATGCTCATCCCCCTGACCAACGTGTCGGCTCTCGCCTTCATCTTCTCCTGCGGCATGGTCGCCCTCGCTTGCCTGCGCATGCGCTTCACCGAGCCCGACCTGCCTCGTCCCTACGAGGTGCCCGGCGGCAAGTTTGGCATCAGCCTCGCTATCGTTGCCTGCGGCACCATCATTGGTCTGCTCGTGATTCCGTTCTCTCCCGCCTCCCTCAACATGGTGGAGTGGAGCATCGTGATCGGCTGGCTGGCCGTTGGCCTGGGCCTCATGGCCTTCACCAATTCCCGCAAAAAGTAACGCCTAGCCGGGGCGGATCGGGTGCGCGGGACCCTCTCTTCCGCGCACCGAACCCGGCACCACTTGGGTAGCTTTGTGAGGCCTTAACCCAACACGGCCTCGCCCACAATATGGATCCATAAGGAGGAACCATGTCCACTAAGTATGCAATCGTTGGCGGCAAGCTCATCGACGGTACCGGCGCCGAGCCGGTCGAGAACTCCCTTGTTCTCGTCGACGACAACGGCAAGATCGAGTACGCCGGTGTCATGCAGGACCTTCCCGAGGGCGTTGAGGTTATCGACGCCGCCGGCAAGACCGTCCTTCCCGGCCTGATCGACACCCACCTGCACTTCTCGGGCAACCTGACCGACGATGACACCGACTGGGTCATGCAGCCGCTTCTCGAGAAGCAGGCCGTCGCCGTCAAGCAGGCCTACGACTGCCTCACCCACGGCCTCACCACCGTCTGCGAGATCGGCCGCTTTGGTATTCAGATCCGTGACTGCATCGACAAGGGCGTCTTCAAGGGCCCGCGCGTCCTGGCCACCGGCCTTGGCTTCTGCCGCGTAGCCGGTCACGGTGACTCCCACCACTGCACCCAGGAGCTCAACAAGGAATCCCACCCCTGGGGCGACCAGGTCGACGGTCCTTGGGATCTGCGTAAGGCCGTCCGTCGTCGCCTGCGCGAGAACCCCGATGCCATCAAGATCTGGGCTACCGGTGGCGGCATCTGGCGCTGGGACTCCGGCCGCGACCAGCACTACTGCTCCGAGGAGATCCAGGCCGTGATCGAAGAGGCCAAGTTGGTCGGCATCCCCGTGTGGAGCCACTGCTACAACAACCACGCTGCCGCCTACGATTCCGTCCGCTTTGGCTGCGAGCAGCTGATCCACGGCTTCGATATCGATGAGCGCACCATGGACCTCATGGCCGAGCAGGGTACCTTCTTCACCCCGACGATCGCCTTCCTGCCCACCTGGTACTCCACCTATCCGCCCGTCTACGTCCCCGAGCTGCACGACAAGTACGAGGGCACCCTGGTCGAGAAGGAGCTCCAGCGCAACTACGACTGCCTGCGCGAGGCCAAGAAGCGCGGCGTCGTCATGACGATCGGCTCCGACTCCTTCTCCTTCGTCACCCCGTACGGCAACTGCTCCATCGAGGAGATGTACGAGTTCGTCGACAAGATCGGCTTCACCCCGGTCGAGACCATCACCTGTGCCACCCTCAACGGTGCCAAGATGTGCCACATCGAGAACGAGACCGGTTCCATCGAGGCCGGCAAGTGCGCCGACCTGCTGGTCGTCAACGGTGACGTCGCCGCCGACATCCACGTGCTCAACACCGACAACATGGACGTCATCATGAAGGACGGCTGGATTGTCGAGTCCGGCACCTTTGGCGAGGCCAACAAATACAGCGCCTAAGCTACCGTTCATCGATGGCTGGATGTAAAACACAGTATTTGATTGCATAATGCAATGGAGAGGGTCGCTTGCGGCCCTCTTTATTGCTATGGGTGCGATGATCAAAAGGGGATGACGGTGGATCTCAACAGACTGATTCTGGGTAAGAGCTATAACTCTACCAAGGTCTTTCGTACGGCCCAGCATGTGGTCCAGGCCATCTTGCTCGGTGTCGTCGTTCCGGCGCTTATCTTGCTGCTTATCTGGGATTTAACCGATAATCCCAATCCCGTTCCGGGTGTTGTCGTCATTGCCGGCTTGGTCATGCTGTGCTTTTTCTTCTCGTATGTCTTTGTGGTTCCCGACGACCTCACGTCGAGCGCAACCGACCGCACACTCGCCATCGCATCAAAAATATTCGCCTATACGTCGCGCGGTCTTACGTCCGAAGCGGCCCTGGGCGCCTCTAAGATCATCCTGTCCGAGACCATCGCTTCTGCCATCTGCTTTACCGACGGCAAGCAGGTGTTGGCAAGCTGGGGCGAGGACTCGATAAAATGCCCCGCTGGCACCCCGGTGGTGCTCGAGACCACGCTCAACGTGATTGAGACGGGCGAGCAGAGCGTATTTTCGCGCGACGCCTCCAACGAGACGGGCGGCTATTTTCCCCGCCTGCGCGCCGGCATTGTCGCGCCGCTTACCGTGCGCGGGCATTGCGTGGGCACGCTCGAGCTGTATTACCCCCGCCTGAGCAGCATCGATATGCGCCAGACTGCCCTTGCCTCGGGCTTTGCCGACCTCATCTCCACGCAGCTCGCCAGCTTTGAGCTCGAGCGCCAGGACGAGCTCACGGCCCGCGTCGAGCTTCGTGCCCTGCAGTCGCAGGTCGACCCGCATTTTCTATTCAATACCATCAGCACTATCGTGTCGCTCGTTCGAACCGAGCCCGACAAGGCGCGATCGCTGCTGATCGACTTTTCCAATTACTACCGTCAGACGCTTTCTGACTCCGATACACTCACCACGCTCGAGCACGAGGTGGAACAGGGCACTCGTTATATCAATCTTATGCAGGCTCGCTATGGCGACGGACGTCTGCGCGTCTCGGTCGATATCGACTTTGAGGTGCGCGACTGCATGGTGCCGCCGTTTATCTTGCAGCCGCTGCTCGAAAACTGCATCAAGCATGCGCAGCGCGAGACCGAGCCGCTTTCTATTCGTGTTAGGGCTTTCGAGACCGATGACGGCTTGGAGATCATCGTCGAAGATGACGGCATCGGCATGAGCGAAGAAGTCTGCGCGCACCTGTTTGAGCAGCATCGTCGAGAGGAGCCCGAGAGCATTACCGCCGACGGCTCCATTAAGCGAGGTTGCGGTCTTGCGCTCTTCAACGTGCTTCAACGCATCCATTTCTTTTACGGAGAAGATTCTGGCATGCGCGTGAAGTCCCAGGAGGGCGTGGGAACGCAGGTCATCGTTGAGCTGAACGGCGAGCCGCATGAGCCGGCGCCGCTGACGGTGTAGCACGCGGTTGGATTGAGAGACTAAAAGAGGGGAAGCGCATATGTCCGAGGGCTGGAACATCTTGGTGGTTGATGACGAGCCTCCTATTAGGGCTGAGCTACGCTATCTGTTGGAAAAGGATGCGCGTGTGGGTCAGATTGCCGAGGCGGGCAATGTCACCGAGGCCGTGGAGTCGATTCTGTCGAACAAGCCCGACGTACTGTTTTTGGATATCACGATGCCCGGCCGCTCGGGAATTGAGCTTGCCGAGACGCTGCAGAACCTAAAGACGCCGCCGGTCGTGGTGTTTGTGACGGCATTTGCCGAGTATGCGGCCGATGCCTATAACCTCGATGCCGTCGATTACGTCGTCAAGCCGGTCGAGGATGCCCGCTTGTCAAAGGCGCTCGACAAGATCGAGACTGCCCTGGGCGCCCGCCGTGTCGTCCACGCCCCGCGCCAGCCCTTGCGCCTGACGGTGGATCGCGGGGGCAAAAAGGTGTTCATCCCCGTGGCGGATGTCTGCTACTTTGAGGCGCGCGCCGATTTTTGCAACGCCGTCTGCGCCGAGGGGACGTATCTGATCAATGAGTCGATTTCTTCGCTCGAGCGACGCTTGGCCTCCGAGGGATTTATCCGTGTCCACCGCAGCTACCTGGTCAATTTGGAAGACGTCCACAATGTCGAGATCGGGTCCACGGGGCTGATGGAGCTTCGACTCGATCGCGCGAGCTCGACGGTGCCCGTGTCCCGTCGCCGCGCCGCCGAGGTCAAGGCTCATCTGGGGCTTGCGTAAGCGACCTGCACACCATCGTTTACCGCCGCAGGTTTGGCATGACCGCGCGGTGGGCATAATGGGTGGCATCGAATGAAATCGAAAGGATCATTATGCCTGCGCTCATTACGCATCATCTGTTTGGCGAGGAAAGCATCGACCGTCTGCCGCAGGGCGTCATTGCGTCCGACGAGGAACGTATTGCCTTTATCCTGGGCAACCAGGGCCCCGACCCGTTTTTCTTCCACATGCTCACGCCGCGCATTTCCGACTGCACGCTGCTGGGGCAGGTTATGCACCGCTCGCGCATGTCACGCCAGTTCTCGTGCCTGCGCGATGGCGTGTCGCACCTGCTGCCGCGCGATGCCAACCTGGGCCGCGCCTTTGCGCTGGGCCTGCTGTCGCACTATGTGCTCGACCGCAATGCCCATCCCTTTGTCTATGAGCAGCAGTTTGGCATTGTGGACTCCGACCCCGAGCTCGAGGCTTCGGGCAGCCAGGTTCACGCCGTGCTCGAAAGCGACCTAGATGTGCTGATGCTGCAGCTCAAGCGCGACGGGGCCACGGTCGAGGATTATCCGCCGGCGGGCGAGATCGTCACCACCGACCGCATCAATCGCGTGGCCGGCGTGCTGATGAGCTACGTCGCCGGGCGCGTGTACGGTATCGACATCCCGGCGGGGGAGTACGCCGGCGCCGTGGCCGACATGCAGATGCTCTATCGTGCCATCGAGCCTGCCGGCTCGGCAAAGGCGCGTGCGATTGCCCTGGTTGAGGGCTTGGTGCACGACTACTCGCTGCTCGACGGCCTTGCCCATCGCGTGACGACCGAGCTGCCCGAGCGCACCGGCAACCTGGGCCACCTGGCATGGAAGAATCCCTTTACCAACGAAGTCTCGACTGAGAGCTTCCCCGAGGTCTTTGAGCGCGCGCTTGTTGATTACGAGCTCACCGTCGCCCGCTTTATCGAGACCGGCGATATGGAGGCCGTGACCGGCCACGTCAACTACAGCGGTCGCGTGCTTGGTGCCGACGAGGAGTTCGACCGCGAGGAATAGGGCTGGCGCAGTCCCATCGCCCCGCATGGCCACGTGCCCCTTTGCCGAATCCTTACCGGCACCTCTGGACAATTGGGGTACGATGAACTAACTGCATATCGGGCGAATACGAAGGGGCCCTGTCCATGAAATACACCAAGCTCGAGCGTAACTGGGTTATGTACGATGTGGGCAACTCGGCCCTCGTGCTGCTCAACACCTCGGTGGTGCCCATCTACTTCAATGCAATCAATACCGGTGCTTCCTCTGCCGACCTCGTGGTCGCCTGGGGCAACGCGCAGACAATCGCCTCGCTGGTCATTGCCATGCTCATGCCCATCCTGGGCGCACTTGCCGACTACGCCGGCAACAAGATCAAGTTCTTCATGGGCTTTTTCTTTACGGGCCTCGTGCTTTGCTTTGCGCAGGCCATCCCCATGTCCGCCATGGCGTTTTTGACCGTCTACGTGCTGTGCACCATCGGCCTTAACTCGTCCATGACGTTCTACGACGCCATGCTGCCCGA
>CAKUHK010000033.1:0-23707 GCA_934655965.1 uncultured Collinsella sp. | reverse complement strand
AATCTGGCATTTGGGGACGTTCCTTTTGTGCCGGCAGAAAAGGAACGTTCCTAACTGCCGGCACAAAAGTAACGTCCCTATGTGCCGGGTTTCTGGCTGACAAAGAGTGTCCCAAACGACTAGTCGTTTAAGAACACCCAATGACTAGGTGGAAAGGGGGCGCCGCGGGACCGATCCGCGGCGCCCCCTTTGCGTTGGCGTTTCGGTTGTGTTCTACAGTTCGTAGAGCGTGGTGAACTTGTCCTGCAGGTAGCTGCAGTAGTAGCGGGCATCAAACGACATGCCGCAGGCGCCCTTGATGAGCTCCGGCGCGTCCTTGGCGCGGCCCCACTGCCAAATGTGCTCGCCCAGCCAGGCACGGACGGGCGCCAGGTCACCGCTTGCGCAAGCGCCGGTAAGGTCGATGCCGTCGCGGCACATGGCCGGCACGAACATGGCATCGTAGGCGCTGCCCAGCGCATACGTGGGGAAGTAGCCAAACGAGCCGCCGCTCCAGTGCGTGTCCTGCAGGCAACCGCGCGTGTCGTCGGGAACCGGAATGCCCAGGTACTCGTCCATAAAGCGGTTCCAGAGCGCGGGGATATCCTTAGCCGTGGCCTCGCCGGCAAACAGCATGCGCTCGATCTCGTAGCGCACCATAACGTGCAGCGGGTAGGTGAGCTCGTCGGCCTCGGTGCGGATCAGCGACGGCTGCGCAATGTTCACGGCGTGGTAGAGCGTATCCTCGTCCACGTTGCCGTAGACCTCGGGCGCGTGACGGCGCAGCACCTCGAGCAGCGGGCCCATAAAGGCGCGGCTGCGGCCCACGGTGTTCTCGAAGAAGCGGCTCTGGCTCTCGTGGATGCCCATGGAGGTACCGCCCTCCAGGCATGTGCGCGCGTAGGCGGGGTTCACGCCCAGCTCGTACATGGCGTGGCCGGCCTCGTGGATGATGCTGTAGACGTTGGAGATGCAATCGTCCTCATAGATGTGCGTGGCGATGCGTGCGTCGCCCACCGAGAAGCCCTCGCTAAACGGATGCTCGGTAAAGGCGAGCGTGGTGTCGTCCAGGTCCAGGCCCACAAGCTTCATCAGGTCGAAGCTCATGGCGCGCTGGGCAGCCTCGGGCACATGGGCGTGCAAAAAGTCGGTAGCGGGCTGCTGGCCGCGCTCACCGATGGCGTGCACGAGCGGCACGACGGTGGCTTTGACCTCGTCGCAAAACGCGTCGAAGCTCTTAGTAGAAAGGCCGCGCTCGTACTGGTCGAGCCAAACGTCGTACGGGTCGCGCTTGGGGTCCATAAGCTGGGCCTGGCGCTTAAGCTGCCCGACGATCCTGTCCACATAGGGCTCAAAGCTCGCCCAGTCATTGGCAGCTTTGGCCTTGTGCCACACGGCGTCGGCCTCGCAGATGAGCCTGGTCCAGGCCTCGGCTTCTTCGGTGGGGATGGCGCTAGCCTCGCGCTGGTCGCGGCCGAGCACGCGGATCTCGTCGAGCAGCTGCGGGTCGTCGATCTTGCCGCCGGCGACGGTCTCGCGTGCCAGCGAACGCACAAGCTCAACGGACTTTTCGCTGGTCAGGAGCTTATGATGCTCGCCTGCAAGGGTACCCATGGCGTCGGCGCGGGCGGCGGCGCCGTTGGCGGGGGCGATGGTCGCGCCGTCAAACTCGGCGATCTTGAGCAGATACTCGCGGGTCCACAGCTTGCTCTCGAGCTTGCGGAACTTCTTGACGGCCTTTTCGGCCTTGATGCCCTTGGCAGCTTTTGCCACGGCGGCCTTGGCCTTCCTATCGAGCTTCTTTCCCATACCATATCCTTGATCTCGCAGGCCGAGCGCCCGGCGGCGGCGCGGCCAGTTTGCACAGCTACTTGCCTTGTACCCAGCGCGAACAAAACGGAACGCGACAAGCGCTGCGCAGAATGTGTTATCCTATAGCCCAATGCGTTGACGGAGAGGGTTTTGCCCGCCGCGTCGCCGGCAAGAGAGGGAAGGTCATGGGCTGCAAGCCTTCCTGCGGTGACAAGGGCCAAGCGTTCACTCCCGAGCAGCGACCTCAACGGGCGTGCGGCCAACGGCGGCGAAGCCCCAGTAGGGAAGCCGTGAGCCTCGCGACAAGGGGCACAGAGTGGGCACGGCGGGCCAGACATCCGCCGGGTCAAACAAGGTGGTACCGCGGAATTCAACCGTCCTTGGGCAATGCACATGCCCGAGGACGGTTTTTTGTTACCGAACCGGGCCGCACATCCGCAGCGTCGCGTGGCTCCGGCCGCCGTGGCAAGTGGACGTGCGAGAGACGAAAGGGAAGACATGAGTCTGATTGATGATCTGGTCAAACTCGAGGAAGAGGCCAAGGAGCTCGTCGCAGGCGCCGACGACGCCGCCAAGCTCGAGGCCGCGCGCGTTGAGCTGCTCGGCCGCAAGGGTCGCATCACCGGCCTGATGCGCATGATGGGCAAGCTCGCCCCCGAGGATCGCCCCGTCATGGGCAAGCGCGCCAACGAGATGCGCCAGCTGATCGAGGGTATGCTCGACGAGCGCACGACCGAGATGAAGGCCGCCGCCCTCAAGCACGCGCTCGAGCACGAGGCCGTCGACATCACGCTGCCGGGCATCCGTCCGCAGATCGGTCACCAGCACCTGATCAAGCAGATCATCGAGGAGGCCGAGGACATCTTCTGCGGCATCGGCTACACCGTAGAGTCCGGCCCCATGGTCGACACCTCCTACTACAACTTCACCGCGCTCAACGCACCCATGGATCACCCGAGCCGCTCGGCCCGCGACACCTTCTACGTGGTCGACAACAACCCCGGCAGCGTCGCTCATCCCGAGGCGCACGCCCACGGTGAGTCCGACGTGCTGCTGCGCACCCAGACCTCGGGCGTGCAGATCCACACCATGGAGTCGCAGAAGCCGCCCATCTACATGATCTGCCCGGGCACCGTCTACCGTCCCGACACGGCCGACGCCTGCCACCTGCCGCAGTTCAACCAGATCGAGGGCCTGGTCGTCGACGAGGGCATCACCTTCGGCGATCTGAAAGGCACGCTCGACTACTTTGTTAAGTGCATGTTTGGCGAGGACCGCAAGACGCGTTACCGCCCGCACTTCTTCCCCTTCACCGAGCCCAGCTGCGAGGTGGACGTGAGCTGCCACGTGTGCGGCGGCAAGGGCTGCAACTTCTGCAAGCACAGCGGCTGGATCGAGATCTTGGGCTGCGGCATGGTCGACCCCAACGTCCTTATCAACTGCGGCATCGATCCCGAGAAGTACACCGGCTTCGCCTTTGGCATTGGCGCCGAGCGCGTCGCGGCCCTGCGTTACGACCTGCCCGACCTGCGCACGTTGATGACTGGTGATATGCGTTTCCTTAACCAGTTCTAGAACGCTTTCTTCTTAGTTGCAGTTTCCGGCTCAAAGCCGCATTTATGAAAGGAGACCAGTTAGATGCGCGTTTCTTACGACTGGCTCAAGACCATGATCGATATTCCGGAGGATCCCAAGACCCTTTCGGACGAATATATCCGTACCGGCACCGAGGTCGAGGCGATCGACACCGTGGGCGAGTCTTTCGACCACGTGGTGACCGCCAAGGTGCTCACCAAGACCCCGCACCCCGATAGCGACCACATGTATGTGTGCTCAGTCGACGTGGGCGACAAGAACCTCGACGCCGACGGCAACCCCGCTCCGCTGCAGATCGTCTGCGGCGCGCAGAACTTCGAGGCCGGCGACCACATTGTCACGGCCATGATCGGCGCGGTCCTGCCCGGCGACGTCAAGATCAAGAAGAGCAAGCTTCGCGGCGTCGTGTCCATGGGCATGAACTGCTCCGCGCGTGAGCTCGGCCTGGGCGGCGACCACTCCGGCATCATGATCCTGCCCGAGGACACGCCCTGCGGCATGCCGTTTGCCGAGTACGTGGGCTCGAGCGACACCGTGCTCGACTGCGAGATCACGCCCAACCGTCCCGACTGCCTGTCCATGATCGGCATGGCCCGCGAGACCGGCGCCATCTTCGACCGCGATTTCCACGTTGAGCTGCCCGCCATCAAGGCCGAGACCGGCCGTGCGACCGACGACGAGCTTTCCGTCGAGATCGCCGACGAGGGCCTGTGCGACCGTTACGTTGCCCGCATCGTACGCAACGTCAAGGTCGGCCCGTCGCCCGACTGGATGGTCAAGCGCCTCAACGCCCTGGGCGTGCGCCCGCACAACAACATCGTCGACATCACCAACTACGTGATGATGCTCACCGGCCAGCCGCTGCACGCCTTTGACCTCGACACCTTTGCCGAGCGCGAGGGCAGGCGCCGCGTGGTGGTTCGCGCTGCCCAGCAGGACGAGAAGTTCACGACCCTCGACGGCGAGGAGCGCGTGCTCGACGCCGGCATGGGCCTGATCACCGACGGCGAGCGCCCCGTGGCGCTGGCCGGTGTTATGGGCGGCATGGATTCCGAGATCGAGGACGACACCGTCGACGTGATGGTCGAGAGCGCCTGCTTCAATGCCGGCCGCACCTCGCATACCAGCCGCGACCTGTCGCTGATCTCCGACGCCTCCATCCGTTTTGAGCGCCAGGTCGACGAGACCGGCTGCGTGGACGTCGCCAACGTCACCTGCGCGCTTATCGAGGAGATCGCCGGCGGCGAGGTTGCTCCCGGCTACATCGACGTGTTCCCCGCGCCCAAGACCATCGACAGCATTAAGCTGCGCTTGGCCCGCGTGCATGCCATCTGCGGTGCCGATATTGAGCCCGACTTCATTGAGCGCTCGCTCACCCGCCTGGGCTGCACCGTCGAGCGCGACGGCGAGGACTTTATCGTCACCCCGCCGAGCTTCCGCCCCGACCTGCCGCGTGAGATTGACCTGATCGAGGAGGTCCTGCGCCTGTGGGGCATGGGCCGCGTGACGGCGACCATCCCGGCTGCCAAGAACCACATCGGCGGCCTGACCCGCGAGCAGAAGCTCACCCGCAAGGTCGGCGAGATCCTGCGCGCCTGCGGCCTCAACGAGACTACGACCTTTGGCTTTGCCGCCCCGGGCGACCTGGAGAAGATCGGCATGTCCACCGAGGGCCGCGGCTGCCCCGTGGTGCTCATGAACCCGCTGGTGGCCGAGCAGACCGAGATGCGTCGTTCGCTGCTGCCGGGCCTGCTGCAGTCCGTGGCCTACAACGAGGCCCACGGCACGCCCAACGTGCATCTGTACGAGGTCGGCAGCCTGTTCCACGGCCGCGAGAACGCCAGCCTGCCCAAGGAGACCAAGTCCGTGGCGGGCGTGCTCTCGGGTCAGTGGAGCGAGCAGTCCTGGAACATGAAGTACCGTAAGCTGCGTTTCTTCTTTGGCAAGGGCATCGTCGAGGAGCTGCTCGCCCAGCTGCGCATCGAGAAGGTCCGCTTCCGTCCCGTCGAGGGCGAGGGCTATGCCTTCCTGCAGCCGGGTCGTGCGGCCGAGGTGCTCTCGGGCGGTACCGTGCTGGGCTGGGTCGGCGAGATCCATCCCGAGGCACGCGAGGCCTGCGGCATCGATGAGGTCGTCGTTGCCTTTGAGCTCGATCTGGACAAGCTGATCAAGGGTGCCCGCAACCAGGAGAACTACCGCGAGTTCTCGCAGTACCCGGCCGTTGAGCACGACCTTGCTATCGTGGTCGACAACTCCGTGACCTGCGAGGACCTTGAGCGTCGTATTACGAGCGCCGGTGGCAAGCTGCTCGAGGGCGTGCGTCTGTTCGACGTCTACCGCGATCCGGTTCGCATCGGTGCGGGTAAGAAGTCTATGGCCTTTGCGCTTACGTATCGCTCCGACGACCACACGCTCACCAGCGAAGAGGTCGAGAAGGCGCACCAGAAGATCGTCACCAAGGTGTGCAAGGGCGTAAATGGCGAGGTTCGCGGCTAGGGCTTGCGACTGAGGCGTGGGCCGTCGGGCGGCGGCATGACTGAGCTACCGCCCACCAGCGCCTCGCATCTGTGACATATGTATTGCATTACGGCGTGCTGCTTTGTGGGCGGCACGCCGTTTTGCTATGATAGCCGGCGGCGTGTTACGAATCGGCCGATGCGTAACACTGACAACATGGTTCAAACGGCGCGCAGTCCCGTGCGCCGACAGCCGGGAGGCACTATGCACATTCCAGATAATTACCTGTCCCCGCAGACCGATGCCGTCATGGCGGTGGCGATGGTCCCCGTGTGGGTCCACTGCATCAAGAAGGTGCGTGCCACGCTCGATCGCGAGCACATGGCGTTTCTGGGTATTTGCGCCGCGTTCTCCTTCTTGCTCATGATGTTCAACGTGCCGCTGCCCGGCGGCACCACGGGCCACGCCGTCGGCGGCGCGCTCATCGCGCTGCTGCTGGGCCCCGAGGCCGCGGCCATCGCTGTCTCGGTCGCGCTGGCACTGCAGGCGCTGCTGTTTGGCGACGGCGGCATCCTGTCCTTTGGCGCCAACTGCTTTAACATGGCCTTTGTGCTGCCGTTTGCCGCCGCTATCGTGTTCCGCGCGCTCAATAGCCGCCTGCACGACAAGAGCTGGGGCACTTCGGTTTCTGCCATCGTAAGTGGCTGGGTCGGCCTGTGCCTGGCGGCCCTGTGCGCGGCCATCGAGTTTGGCATTCAGCCCATGCTCTTCACCAATGCATCGGGCGCGCCGCTGTACTGCCCCTTCCCGCTGTCCATCGCCATCCCGGCCATGATGATTCCGCACATGCTGGTCGCCGGCGTGGTCGAGGGTGTGGCGACGGCCGCCATCTACGGCTTCATTAAGAAGACGGCGCCGGGTATTATCGTCGGCCCCGAGGCTGTTGATGGCCAGCTCGCCGCCGAGGGCGCTGCTGCCAAGAAGACCTCGCTGGTCCCCACGCTCATCCTGGTCGCCGTGCTTGTCGTGGCCACGCCGCTCGGCCTGCTGGCCACCGGTGACGCCTGGGGCGAGTGGGACGCCGAGGGTGCCGCGACCGCCGTTCAAGAGGCTGGCGACGACAGCTTGCAGGCTTCGGTCGGCCTCGATACCCCGACGTTTGCCGACGCACTGCCCACGGGCGATTATCTGCAGGCTTATTCCGAGGAGCAGGGTCTTGGCTTTGCCGGCCAGGCTGCTATGTATATCCTTTCGGGCGTGATTGGCGTGGCAGTGCTCACCATCGCGTTCCGCCTGGTCTCACTGACGGTTAAGGAAAGCGGTGCTCATGGCAATGGCCGAGCTGCCTAGCTGGCTTGCGGCCGAGGAGCGATACGAGCCCGCGGGGGCTCGGCATCGCGTAATGCAAAAGAACGTCCTGCACCTGGCGAGCCTGCTTGAACGGGTTCGCCTGGGCGGCGGCGCACACAAGGGCGGGTCGGTTATCGACCGCGCCCTTTCTTGCGTTTCGGCTCCGGTGCGCCTGGTGGGGATGTTTGCCTGCGTTCTGTGCGTGTGCCTGACACAAAGCCCGCTGTATCTCATGTTGATGTCTGCTGTCGCGCTGGTGCTTGTTGCCGTACGCCCCGTGCGCGGGCTGCGGGCGACCTTTGTGCCGGCGCTTGGCGCTGCGGGGCTTGCGGTGGTTCTGGCGCTGCCGGCCCTGCTGTTGGGCGCATCGGCTGCGAGCGCCATGCTCAAGATTGCGCTCAAGACCTTCATTAATGTGTCGCTGGTGCTGGGCGTTTCGTGGACGCTCACGTGGAGCCGCATGTCGGCGGCGCTCAAGATGCTGCATCTGCCCGACGAGGTTATCTTTACATTCGATATGGCGCTCAAGCATATCGAGGTGCTGGGCCGCACAGCGCACGACCTGACCGAATCGGTCATGCTGCGCAGCGTCGGCCGCGCGCCTGAGGGGTTTTCGCGTACCGACTCGGTCGCGGGTATCATGGGCATGACCTTTATCAAGGCGATGGAATGCAGCCGCGCGATGGACGAGGCCATGGCCTGCCGCGGCTTTGCCGGCGTGTATCCAGCGCCCACGCGCGCTGGGTTTGGCTGGCGCGACGCGGTTTATGCGGCCGTTGTGGTGCTGCTGGCGACGCTGTGCGCCGTGCTGTAGTGCGGGTTTTGGCTTCGATGCGAATAGGGAAGGGCGACGTTTTGGCAAACGATACGAATAGCGCGACAGGCACGAGCGGTGCGGGAGGTGCCGAGGTCGCGCCGCTCATCGAGCTACGCGACGTGGTGTTCTCCTATGCGGGGCATACGGTTGTCGACGGCGTATCGCTGCGGGTCGATCGCGGTGAGCTCGTCGCCCTGCTCGGTCCCAACGGCTGCGGCAAGACGACGATCATGCGCCTTATCAATGGCCTTGAGCTCGCGGACGCCGGCACGTACCTGTTTGACGGATACGTGGTCGATGCGGCGTTTCTGAAGGATTCCGTGGCCGCTCAGCGCTTTCATCAGCGCGTGGGCTTTGTGTTCCAAAACGCCGATGCCCAGCTGTTCTGCGCCACGGTTGGCGAGGAGGTTGCCTTTGGCCCCGCCCAGATGGGGCTGCCGGCAGACGAGCTCGAGCGCCGCGTGCGCGATGCCATGGAGCTGTTCCAAGTTGCCGATCTGGTCGACGCCTCTCCCTACCAGCTCTCGGGCGGGCAAAAAAAGCGCGTGGCGCTGGCCGCGGTGGTGTCGATGAACCCGGATATTCTGGTGCTTGACGAACCCACCAACGGGCTCGACGAGGATTCATGCGACATCGTGGTCAACTTCTTGCTGGCCTACGTCGCAGCCGGCAAGACGGTCTTGATGAGCACACATCACCAGGATTTGGTGCGACGCCTGGGCGCCCGTGCGATCTATGTCGATCGCTACCATCACGTGGTCGAGGCCCCCGTGTCGTCATATGGAACAGAGAGCGGCGCCGCCGAATAGTTGCTGCGTAGGGCATGCGTAGCCGCTCGTACGACTTGCCGTGAATGGTATAGTTATCCAGGTTTTACGGGGGTGGCTATGCCAAGTTGGAATATTCATATTGCTCAGACGGAACGACTGCTGGCGCGCGCCGGTACGCTTGCCGATGGCGTGCGCGACCGCAACGCCTTTTTGTTTGGCTGCGTGGTTCCAGACATTTTTGTGGGCTATATGGTTCCCGGCATTGCCGATCCCATTCCGTATCGCATCACGCATTTTGCCAAGCCAGAGCCTATCCCCAAGCCGCGCGAGCATGAGTTTTGGGATACCTATGTGGCGCCGCTGCTTAAAGGTGCGCCGGCGGGTGCGCCGGCTGCGGCGACCTCGATTGTCGAGGAGCGCGAGCGACTCAACCGCGTACATTATCCCCAACGTTATAAGGATGCCGAGCCGGTTGCCGGGCCGGATGCCGGCGAGTTTTCGCTGGCATCCGAGGACGTGGCACAGTCGTTGCTCGATTTAACACTGGGCGTCTGGTCGCATTTGGTGGCCGATACCGTGTGGAACACGCGCGTGAACCAGTATCTGGAAGCGCACGGCGGCAAGCCGAGCGAGGAGTTCCGCATCAAAAAGCAGGGCGACTTTGACTGGTTTGGCAAGACGCTCGGTATCGTCTCTATCCCGCGCGCGACTGATCGTTTATATGCCGCGGCGGCCCAGTTTGGCCAGTATCCGATCCCGCAGGAGTACGTGCTCAAGACCATTGGCGTCATGCACGAGATCGTGCGCGAAAATCCCGGCGAGCCGGACCATCCGCCGTATCGTCTGCTGACCGAGGAATTCTTTGACGCAACGTTTGCCGAGGTCGTCGAACTGACCGAGGCCGGCTTCGCCGAGCGCGTGGCCGCTCCCGGCACACCCGCGGTACCCCTGATCGCCAGCTGCTAACTGCTCGGCTTGACGGCGAACAGCTCATCCCAATTGACTAACAGCTCCCGTCGAAGGGCATCTTCGGCGGTGCGTTCCTGTTTGGTCTTTGGGGCGTAGGGGAGTCCCGCCTTTTTATGGATGAGCTCGGCGAGGTTGTTAAAGCTCTTTGTGTCTTCGATCTGCTCATAGGTTATTTGGATGACGTCGTAGCCCATGCTCGTGAGCGCGGTGGTGCGCTCGGCATCGGAGAGGCTTGCGGCCTCGCTGCCATGAGCAGAGCGGCCTTGGCATTCCAGGATGACGCCTGTGCTATCGGTGTTGCTTTCGATAAGGATATCGGCGTAGCAGCAGGTTTTGTCATACAGCGAGCGCGCGGCCTCGTTGAGCGGGATGCGGACGTTGTTTGCGATATGGATGCCCAGGCCGCCCCCGTCGCGGGGGAGCGAGACGAGCATGGAGGCCTGAACCTCGAAGGGCGAGGCGGTCTGCCCCGTCATGCGCCCGGCTGCCCAACGGAGCTGTTTGACGCCGCGCAGGCCTGCGGCCTGCTTGGCGAACGCGGCGATATCCGTCGCGGTAAGGAGCGGCGTGCGTTTCCATAGGTTCGTGTCTTTGCCGTTGACGTCGCTAACTCGTTCCCAACCGCAGTTGGGCGGAATGAGCTTAAGGGAGATGGCTTCATCAAGCTGCTGCTGCGCTCGTTTGCAAGGTGTGAACACCGCAAATGACCCGCACATCTCGTAACAAGCCATGAGTAGCTGGTTGTGTGAGACCTGTGTAGCAAGGTTGAGCAGCGTAAACTCCGGCGACGCGACATCAAACCCATGCTCAGTCTGCCTAAACGACCCAGGAGGCGGCTCTTGGGTCAGGAGGTGCGATTTAAACAGGCTTCGCGATCCGGATTGTGCCCGAGTGAATACGAGCCTGTGAAGTGGTGCGTGAAGCAGGTCTTTTACAACCGCATGATTTCCGAGGCCGCAACATCTGCGATCCATATTGCCAAGGCTAACGGCAGGGTAAAGACCCAGAATTTGCGGTGGGATGCGGTGATAGTAAAAAGCAGTTTGGCCGCATAGCGTCAGATCCACGATGCCCTCCTGGTTGAAAAGCGTGCCTATGGATTAAGGGATGCCAGCGTCAATTCGGAAGTATGCGGCAAAATCTGAACCCTGTGAGCAGACCCGGCTTTTGAGGCTAGTTTATCAGGCATTTTGTTGCGAAAAAACGGGGTGTGCTCGAAGGTCTCAGAATTTGCCGCATACTTCCGGAAACGCGGCTGATTTGGACCTTGCTAAAACGCTTTAGCGGTCTCGGTTGGGGTGTGGGTTCGCCACCGGGCGGACACTATTGATGTTGGGACGCTCTATTTGGGCCTTGAAGGGCGATTTTCGCGTCCTTTGGTAAAAAAGTTGGCGCAAGTCATGCCGCGTTCCGGCATCGACATACAGAAAAAGGGTCCGGAAGGCGAAGCCTTCCGGGCCCTTTACAATGCAAGTCTGCTTGCAAGTGCGATTTTAGCGCACCTGAGCGACGTAAGCGACGTTGGTCGAGGAGACCTTGTCCTCGAGCTGGACGCTCATGCGGGGATCGCCGGCGGTGGCGACGGTCAAATCGCCGGTCTCGACGTAGCCGAGCTCCTTAGCGGTCTCGATCGCCTTGACGATCGTACCGTTGACGGTGCCCTGGGTGATCTCGGCCTGGTGCGGGATAACGCCCCAGTACATGATCATCTGCTGGACAGCCCAGTCGTGACGGGAGAACGCGCAGATCGGCATGTTGGGACGGAAGTGCGAGATCAGGCGAGCGGTACGACCGGTGGTCGTCGGCACGGTGATGCACTTGGCGCCAACGGTCGTGGCCATGTTCACAGCGGACATACCCACAACGTTGTTGACGACGCGGGTGCCGTGGGCGTCGGCCGGAACCTCGAGCGGAGCGTGGGCCGGAAGGTACTTCTCGGTCTCCATGGCGATGCTGGCCTGCATCTTGACGGCCTCGACCGGGTACTTACCGGCAGCGGACTCGCCGGACAGCATGACGGCGTCGGTGCCGTCATAAATGGCGTTAGCAACGTCGGCAACCTCGGCGCGCGTCGGGCGCGGGTTCTGCTGCATGGAGTCGAGCATCTGCGTAGCGGTGATGACGGGCTTGTAGGCCGCGTTGCACTTGGCGATGATCTCCTTCTGGATGTGCGGAACGAGCTCGGGCTTGATCTCGATGCCCAGGTCGCCACGGGCGACCATGATGCCGTCGGAAGCCTCGAGGATCTCGTCGAAGTTCTCGACGCCCAGGGCGCACTCGATCTTCGGGAAGATCGTCACGTGCTCGCCACCGTTCTCGCGGCAAAGCTCACGGATGCCGCGGACGGACTCGCCGTCACGGATGAAGGAAGCGGCGATGTAGTCGATGTTCTCGGTCAGGCCAAAGAGGATGTCCTGACGATCGCGCTCGGTGATGGCGGGCAGCGAGATGTTGACGTTAGGCATGTTGACGCCCTTGCGCTCGCCGATCAGGCCGTCGTTCTTGACGACGCAGATCATGTCCTGGCCGTCGACGGACTCGACCTCGAGGGCAACCAGGCCGTCGTCGATCAGGATGAGGGAGCCCTTCTCGACCTCGGAGGGCAGAGCCAGGTAGTCGAGGGAGATGTGCTCAGAGGTGCCGTGGAAATCCTCGGACGTGGGCTGAGCGGTGACGACGATCTTGTCGCCGGTCTTGACGGCAACCTTCTTGCCGTCGACCAGAAGGCCGGTGCGGACCTCGGGGCCCTTGGTGTCGAGCAGGATGCCGACGGGCATGCCGAGCTCCTTGGAAATACGACGGACGCGCTCGATGCGGCCGTGGTGCTCGTCGTAGGAGCCGTGCGAGAAGTTAAAACGGGCGACGTTCATGCCCGCCTTGATCATCTCGCGGATGGTCTCGTCGCTATCGCAGGCGGGACCCATGGTGCATACAATCTTGGTGCGCTTGTACATTCAGACCTCCATCTGACATCGTCTTGCGCTGATAGATAAACCATAAGAAATAAAACCGAGAAGATTATAACGAATTGCTGACCGAATACCCCTAAAAATCGACCGTACGCCGATTGAGAAGTTCATTTTTTACTCCAAAAAGGCTAAAGAAAAACTTTTACCAAGCGGTCTTACCGCTGCTATCTGGGAGATATTTCAGTTAGGCGATGAGCCGTAGAAAAAACGTTTTACCAACATTGAGCATCACACGGTCTGCACCGTTGCGCACGGACTGTATTTCCAAATGGAATGTTTTGGCTAGACGCGGCGCTTTGGGGTACCATAGCTCCACTATCAACTGCCGCTCAGCACGGCAGCCTTGATGAGCCCTTGCCCTTCTCCTGGGAATTATGATCGGGCATCAATCTGCTGAGTGGCCCGAATCCCAGGAGGGGACTCTATATGCAAAAGGAATACCTGTCCGCCGCGGCGGAGGTACTCAGCGACCAAGGTGTCGATGAGAACCTCGGCTTGAGCAATGGCGAGGCGTCGTCGCGCTTCGCCAAGACAGGCCCTAACAAGCTCGAGGAAGCCGAGAAGACGCCGTTGTGGAAGCGCTTCTTTGAGCAGATGGCCGACCCCATGGTCATCATGCTCATCGTTGCCGCCGTCATCAGTGCACTCACGGGCCTGGTCAAGGGCGAGCCCGACTTTGCCGACGTCGCCATCATCATGTTCGTTGTTATCGTCAACTCGGTGCTGGGCGTGGTCCAGGAGGCCAAGAGCGAGGAGGCCCTCGAGGCCCTGCAGGAGATGAGCGCGGCGCAGTCCAAGGTTTTGCGCGACGGCAAACTCGTGCACCTGCCGAGTGCCGAGCTCGTGCCCGGCGACGTGATCATGCTCGAGGCGGGCGACTCCGTCCCGGCCGACTGCCGCGTGCTCGAGAGCGCCACGATGAAGATCGAGGAGGCCGCCCTTACCGGCGAGTCCGTGCCCGTGGAGAAGCATGCCAACGTGATCGAGCTTGCCGCGGGCACCGACGACGTGCCGCTCGGCGACCGCAAGAACATGTGCTACATGGGCTCCACCGTGGTGTACGGCCGCGGCCGCGCCGTCGTGGTCGGCACCGGCATGAACACTGAGATGGGCAAGATCGCCGGCGCCCTGGCCGAGGCCAAGGAAGAGCTCACGCCGCTGCAGGTTAAGCTCGCCGAGCTCAGCCGCATCCTCACCATCATGGTGATCGTCATCTGCGTCGTGATCTTTGGCGTCGACATTCTCCGCCACGGCGTGGGCAACGTTCTTACCGACCCGACCGCCCTGCTCGACACTTTTATGGTCGCCGTCTCGCTTGCCGTTGCCGCTATCCCCGAGGGCCTGGTCGCCGTCGTGACCATCGTGCTTTCGCTCGGCGTGACCAAGATGGCCAAGCGCCAGGCGATTATCCGCAAGCTATCCGCCGTCGAGACCCTTGGCTGCACGCAGACCATCTGTTCCGACAAGACCGGTACCCTTACCCAGAACAAGATGACCGTCGTCAAGCACGAGCTCGCCGCGCCCAAGGAGAAGTTCCTGGCCGGCATGGCGCTGTGCTCCGACGCCCAGTGGGACGAGGAGCTGGGCGAGGCCGTGGGCGAGCCGACCGAGTGCGCGCTTGTCAACGACGCCGGCAAGGCGGGCCTTACCGGCCTGACCGCCGAGCACCCGCGCGTGGGCGAGGCTCCGTTCGACTCCGGCCGCAAGATGATGTCCGTGGTCGTCGAGACCCTGGACGGTGAGTACGAGCAGTACACCAAGGGCGCGCCCGACGTGGTGATCGGCCTGTGCACCCACATCTACGAGGGCGATAAGGTCGTCCCGTTGACCGAGGAGCGTCGTGCCGAGCTCGTGGCCGCGAACAAGACCATGGCCGACGAGGCCCTGCGCGTGCTGGCGCTGGCGAGCCGCACCTACACCGAGGTCCCGGCCGACTGCAGCCCTGCCGCGCTCGAGCACGACTTGGTCTTCTGCGGCCTGTCCGGCATGATCGACCCGGTCCGTCCCGAGGTCGCCGACGCCATCCGCGAGGCGCACGACGCCGGTATCCGCACCGTCATGATCACGGGCGACCACATCGACACCGCTGTGGCCATCGCCAAGCAGCTGGGTATCGTCACCGACCGCAGCCAGGCCATCACCGGTGCCGACCTCGACCGCATGAGCGACGAGGAGCTCGACGCGCACATCGAGGACTACGGCGTGTACGCCCGCGTTCAGCCCGAGCACAAGACCCGTATTGTTGAGGCCTGGAAGTCGCGCGACCAGATCGTCGCCATGACGGGCGACGGCGTCAACGACGCCCCGTCCATCAAGCGCGCCGACATCGGCGTTGGCATGGGCATCACCGGCACCGACGTCACCAAGAACGTCGCCGACATGGTGCTTGCCGACGACAACTTCGCCACCATCATCGGCGCTTGCGAAGAGGGCCGTCGTATCTACGACAACATCCGCAAGGTCATCCAGTTCCTGCTTTCGGCCAACCTTGCCGAGGTCTTCTCGGTGTTCATCGCCACGCTTATTGGCTTTACCATCTTCCAGCCGGTGCAGCTGCTGTGGGTGAACCTGGTCACCGACTGCTTCCCCGCGCTCGCGTTAGGCATGGAGGACGCCGAAGGCGACATCATGAAGCGCAAGCCGCGTAACGCCAAGGACGGCGTCTTTGCCGGACATATGGGTCTTGACTGCGTGGTCCAGGGCCTGATCATTACCGTGCTGGTGCTGGCGAGCTTCTTTGTGGGCGTGTACTTTGACATGGGCTACATCCACATCTCGGATATGATCGCCGGCAACGCCGACGAGGAAGGCGTGATGATGGCCTTCATCACGCTCAACATGGTCGAGATCTTCCACTGCTTCAATATGCGCAGCCGCCGCGCGTCGCTGTTCACCATGAAGAAGCAGAACAAGTGGCTGTGGGCTTCGGCCGCGCTGGCGCTGGTGCTGACCGTGATCGTGACCGTGCAGCCGACGCTTGCCGAGATGTTCTTTGGCCCCGTGACACTCGAGCTTAAGGGCGTTATCGCCGCGCTGGGCCTGGCCTTCCTGATCATCCCGCTGATGGAGATTTACAAGGCGATCATGCGCGCGGTGGAGAAAGAGTAGGTCGAAAGGCCATCCTTCCCACCGGCCCGACCGCCTGCGGGGTTTCTTCTTCGCTGGTCCTCGCGCTTCGCGCTGCGGAATCGCTCAGAAGAAATCCCTCCCGGCGGGCGGGCCTTCGGATAACCTCTCGGGACCATAAGCTGAGGGAAAGTGTGTGAGTCGGTCGAGCATTTGCTCGACCGACTCTTTTTTGTGGGTAAAATACCTGCTCAGTTGTGTATTTGTGTGCTGGGAGGCGTTTGTGGGCAAGGCTAAGGCTAAGGCGAAGAAAAAGACGACGGGGGCGCGGGCCAAGCGCGATCGTCGTCGGAAGCTTGCGACCGAAGCGCCTGCATCTGCTGAGGAGTTGCTGGCGAGTGTGCCGGGGCTCGATGCGCTGCAGGATGTTCCGGCGTTCGATGACCTGCCGGTCGATGCGGCTCAGCAGGCGGCATTTGACGACTTTTGCGCTCAGGCCGAGGAGCCCGAGCAAATGCAGCTGGGCGCCGTGGTGCGCCTGGACCGCGGGTTTCCGCTGGTGGCGACTGCCGACGACACCTTCCGTGCCGAGCACGCCGTAGGGTTTGCCAAGTCGCGTGGCGAGGACGAGGTCCTGCTGCCGGCCGTGGGCGATCGCGTGGCGGTACGTCGCGCCCCCGGGCACGACATGGGCGTGATCGAGTGCGTGCTGCCGCGCCGTACGAGCTTTGAGCGTTGGCGTGGTCGTGCCCGCGGCGAGCGTCAGGTACTCTGCTCCAACGTGGACAGCGTGCTGATCGTGCAGGCGCTCGGCGCCGGCGAGGTGCTGCTCGACCGCGTGGCGCGCTCGCTGGTGTTGGCGCTCGATTGCGATGCCGAGCCGGTGGTGGTGCTCACCAAGGCCGACCGCTGCGAGACCGATGAGCTTGCGCGCGACCTGGACCGCGTGCGCCGTCTGGTTGGTCCGGACGTGCGCGTGATTGTGACGTCTTCTGCCGAGGGCCTCGGCCTGGACGAGGTGCGCGCCTGCGTGCCCGCCGGGAGCTGCGCCATGATCTTGGGCGAGTCGGGTGCCGGCAAGTCGACGCTGCTCAACGCGTTGTTGGGCCACGACACGCTGGCTACCGGTGGCGTGCGCGAGCGCGATGACCAGGGCCGCCACACCACGGTCGCGCGCGTGATGGTGGCGCTACCGGGCGACGCCGGCGTGATCGCCGATGCCCCGGGCCTGCGCAGCCTGCCGCTTGTGGGCCATGAGCGGGGTCTGGCGCGCGCCTTCCCCGAGATCGTTGAGGCGTCGCGTGCGTGCCGGTTTGGCGATTGCACGCACACCCACGAGCCGGGTTGCGCCGTTCGCGAGGCCGAGGACGCCGGGCAGATCGACAGCCTGCGCCTGGAGACGTTCCAAAACTTGGCGTCATCCATGCGTGTGAGTGCTCAAATGCTCGACCCCGATGTTCATCTGTAATTGAATTTTCCTATGACGGCCGTCTCCCAACTGCGTGGGAGGCGGCTTTTTGCTGTCGAAACGCTTTGAAGCGTGCAGTTTGCCGACGTGCTGACCAAAACCTTGCCACGAACTTGACGGGCCGGTCAGCTTTTGGTCGGTAATTGGTTTGACACTCAAAACCAAGATCGCGGTCGCGTCGCTTTGCGCCCTGGTCGCCCAGACAATGGTGGTACGGGCATTTGCCCGGCACCGCCATGAGAGGAGCGGCCGTGAACAAGAGCAAGCGCATCGCCATCAGTCTGGTCGCGGGCGTGCTTGCCGCGGCGCTCTGCATGGTCTACGGCTCGTCGATCCGCTCGCAAGCCGAGCAAGCCCAGGCCGAGACGCTGGCCAAGTATGGCGGCGATCGCGTCGAAGTGTGCGTCGCGGCGCGCGATATCGACGCGGGTGAGACCCTCGACGAGACCAATGTCATAACCCAGGAATGGCTGGCGAGCCTGCTGCCGCGTGATGCGGCGACCGAGCTGCGTCAGGTGCGCGGCGACGTGACGACCTCGCGCATTCCCAAAAACGCCGTGATCTGCAATGTCTACACCAAGGCCGAGAGCCACAAGCTCGAGGTGCCTAAGGGCAAGGTTGCCGTTTCGGTGGCGGTCGATGCCGAGCACTCGGTCGGCGGCGCCACGGGCGTGGGCAGCTATGTGGACGTTTACGTGCAAAAAGACGGTGTGACCGACCGGCTGTGCGGTGCGCGTGTGATCGATACCAGCGAAGAGGCCGGCGCCACGCGCGAAGGCAAGATCGAGTGGGTGACGCTGGCAGCCGACCCCGAAGATGTCAAGGAATTGCTGGGAGCCTCGGGCAAGGGGACGGTCAGTTTGACGATTCCCGCCACGGCACGCGGCAAAAAGAGCGGAGGCGACGAGTGATGAAGGCGATCTGGCTTGCGTGCTGCGCTTGCGGCGATTACGGGCTGCTGCAGCAGGAAGTCGAGGGCCGCGATGCGGGCGCGCAGGTGCTTCGCGTGGGCGACCTGGACGGGCTGGTATCCATGGCGCGGGCGTTTCCTTCGCGTCGCGGGGCGGCTATCATCGCGGCATCGCTGTTCGATGCCGAAGACGTGCGAAAGACCGTTGCGCGCCTGACGGCCGAGGGCCGTGTGAGCCGCGTGGTCGTACTGATAGAGGCGCTCGACCCTGCGGATATCGAGGGGCTGTTTCGCGCGGGGGCGACCGAGGTTATCGCTGCGCGCAGCATATGCGGCAACGGGTGCGCGGGCGAGGGAACGGTTGATTCTAACCGGTGCATGGCGATTGAGCCCGATGCTTTTGTTGATAGGGAACCCGGGGCGCCTCGCGCTACAAGAGGCCCGCGTGTTGATGATTATGGAAAAGCGGAAGCCGAGCATGGTCGGCGCCCCCGGGACCCCCTTGCATACGATGATGCTGGAGGGCCAGTGCCGTATGGCGATGACGTTCCGGCTGAAGATATGGGATACGTGCACGGCGTGAATCTGGCCGATGAGCTCGACGAGGTCGAGGGCTTTGCCGGGTGCGACGAGGCATGTGCCGCTGCGTCTTCGGCCGCGGAACCGCAGCCCGGGCAGCCTGTCATGCCGGCTTGGGCTCAGAGCATGACCGCGGCGGGGGAGACGGGGATGTTGTCGTCCGCGCCCGCGTCGCCGGTTCCTGCGCCGTTAGCTCCCGCGCCGTCGGCGGATGCCGTCGCCCCGTCGCATCGAGCCCCGGTCGTCTGCGCCGTCTCGGGTTCGGGTGGCTGCGGCAAGTCGACGATCGTTGCCGCCATGGCGCATGCGGCGTCGCTGCTGGGCCTGCGTGCTGCCGTGCTCGACTTGGACCTGATGTTTGGAAACCTTTACGACCTGTTGGGTGCCGATGCCCCGCACGATATGGCGACGCTTATCGAGCCGTCGGCGGCGGGTGTGCTTGCCGAGTCGGATATCGTGGCCGCGTCGATGCGCGTGGCGCCGGGCGTCACACTCTGGGGACCTGTCGCGGCCCCCGAGAAGGCCGAACTCATGGCGCGCCCGGTGGAGCTGCTGCTCGACGTTTTGCGTCGTGAATCCGACGTGGTCTTTGTCGATACTTCGGTCTTTTGGGGCGATGCCGTGGCTGCTGCGGTATCGGCGAGTGATCGGTGCCTGGTCGTGGGCGATGCGGCGGTGTCATCCGCGACATCCGCTTCGCGCGTCATTGAGCTGGCGGGTCGTGTAGGCGTGCCGCGCACGCGCATGAGCGCCGTGTTCAACCGATTTGGTGCGCGCGGTGCCGACGAGGACGTCGCCATGCGTTTTGAGATCGCTTGCGCGCTGAGCTCCAAGATTCGTATCGCCGATGGCGGACAGGACCTCGCGGCGCTCATGGCGTTCGGTCGCGCCGACGAGGCGGTGGGCCAGACGAGCGCCTTCGCGACCAGCGTGCGCGAGGCCACGCGCGAGATGCTCGTGGAGCTGGGCTGCGCCGTCGGTCCCTGGAGCGACATGGTCACCGACCGCGCGACGCGCACCGAGCGCCCGCGCATCCGTCTTCCCTGGTCGCGCGAGGGTGATCCACGATGAGCCTGCAAACAAGGATAAAGGCTGCCGGTGCGGCCGCCGCGGCTACCCCCGTCGATGCGGGACGCCGCCGCGCCGTTAAGCGTCGCACTAAGCGCGCGGTGATGGACCGCATGGGCTACGACGAGGTGGCGCGCATCAGTGCCTACGTCGATCCGTCCCTTGCCCGCTCGGAGCTGCGCCCGGCGGTAGAAGCGGCGCTCAACGTGGAAGAGTCGACCGACTTGGCGGCGCCCGAACGCGAGACCATCATCGACGAGATCCTAGATGACGTGGTTGGTCTAGGTCCGCTGCAGCCGCTCATCGAGGACGACACCGTTACTGAAATCATGATCAACGGCTGCCGCTCGGCCTTCTTTGAACGCGGCGGCGTTTTGTATCCCATTGAGCATGCGTTTGAGGACGACGAGCAGATTCGCGTTCTGATCGACCGCATCATCTCGCCGCTCGGCCGTCGCATCGATGAACGCAGTCCCATCGTTAACGCCCGCCTCAAGACGGGCTATCGCGTCAACGCGGTGATTCCGCCCGTGGCGATCGATGGGCCAATCCTCACTATCCGTAAGTTTTCGGATCGCATCTGCTCGCTGGATGAGCTTGTGGCCCTGGGGTCGCTGCCGCTTTGGTATGCGCAGCTGCTGTCGTGCGCGGTGTCGTTGCGGCAGGATTTGGCGGTTGCAGGAGGCACGGGTTCGGGCAAGACCACGCTGCTCAACGCGCTGTCGTGCGAGATCTCCACCGGCGAGCGCATCGTGACGATCGAGGACTCTGCCGAGCTCAAGTTTGCGCATCACCCGCACGTGGTTCGTCTGGAGGCGCGTGAGGCGTCAATCGAGGGCGAGGGCGCGGTGACGATTCGCGACCTGGTAACGAATGCCCTACGCATGCGCCCCGACCGCATCGTGGTGGGCGAGGTGCGCGGTGCCGAGTGCTGCGATATGTTGCAGGCCATGAACACCGGTCACGATGGGTCGCTCACCACGCTTCATGCGGGCACCGAGCAGGAGACCGTGGTTCGTCTGACGCTGCTTGCGCGTTACGGCATCGATTTGCCGAGTGAGCTTATCGAAGAGCAGATTGCCATGGCGCTCGACGGCATCGTGATGTCCGAGCGTCATGCAGATGGCAGGCGTTTTGTGTCTTCATATTCGGGGGTTCGCCGCGACGCGTCGGGCGGTGTGGAGCTCGAGCGCTACGTGACCTTCGATGCCGCCGAACGCACCTGGACGCTCGACCGCGAGCCGCCGTTTATTGCGGAGGGCTTGCGGTCGGGAACGCTCACACAAGAGGAGGTGGACGAATGGAGATCGCTGTGCCCCTCGTCGTAGGGGGTTTGGCGGGGCTTTCGGTCGCGACGGCGTTTGGGGCAGGGCCTCGTGTGCCGCGGGTGCCGCCGGCGGAGCTGGCGCGCCAGACGCTCGAATCGACGGCGGAGAAGCTGCCCCGTGAGCTGGTGGAAAACGATCTGCTGGCAAAGATTGCCCGTTCGTGGGCGTCGCTGAGCCCCGTAGATCGCCTTGGCCTTGCTATCGAGGATAACGCGGCTCGTCTGGCATTTCTGCTGTTGTCGAGCGGTATCTGCAGCGTTTTGCTGGCCGTTGCGTCGTTGTCGCCTATCGGCTTTGTCTTGGGACTGGTGACGCCGTTTGGCGTGGGCGCCGCGCGTGACACCTTCGACCGCCGCCGCGAACAGCATGATGTTGAAGAGGCCATGCCTGAGGCATTCACGGCGCTATCCATGTCGCTTGCCTCGGGACACTCGCTGGCGCAGGGCATGCGCTTTGTGGGCGCCCATGCGCAAGAGCCGGTACATACCGAGTTTTTGCGGGTGGCGGCGGCAATCGATTGCGGCATCTCGGCGACCGACGCGCTCGATGACCTGCTCGTTCGCATCGATGCCCCCGGCCTTTCGCTCGTTACCTTGGCGCTCAAGGTATCGCAACGAACCGGTGCTCCGCTTGCCAATTTATTGTCCGAGGCATCGAGCATGGTGGGTGAGCGCATTGAGCTCAAGCGCCGCCTGGATGTCAAGACGTCGCAGGCACGCATGTCGGCACATATGGTCGCGGCGATGCCGGCGGGCATGTGCGCGGTGCTGGCCCTGCTTTCGGCCGACTTTCGTCGTGGCCTTGCGACGCCGGCGGGTGCCGGTGCCGTGGTGTTGGGCCTTGCCCTTAACGCCGTTGCCCTGGTGGTCATCCGGCGCATCATGCGGGTGGAGCTATGAGTGTCCTGGTCGCAATCGCGGCATGCCTGTGTGCCCTTAGCGTGTTTGTCGCGACGGGCATGGAACGCGCGGATGCGCGCGAGATCACGGAGGCCTGCAAACGCGAAGCGCTGCTGGTCATCGCGGCCGCCCGCTCGGTGGTCGACGTCCTGACAGTGCGATTGAAGGGCGCGCTCGGCGCGGGCAGCTCGACGCAGGTGTCGCTCAGCGAGGTATCCGAGATGATCGACGTGGTGCGCCTGGGGCTTTCGGCTGGTCTTTCGTTCGATGCTGCGCTTGAGGTCTTTTGCGCCAATCGCCGCTCGACGCTGGCTCTTCGCCTTGAGCGAGCCTGCATGGCGTGGCAGGTGGGCGTGGGGACGCGCGAGGACGAGCTTCTGGCCGCCGCGCGCGACCTGGATGTGCGGGCGCTCGAGACCTTTGCCATCACGGTGGGACAGGCGCTCGCCCTCGGCGCCCCGCTTGCCGAGACCTTGGCGGCTCAAAGTCGCGAGATCCGTGCCGCTCATCGCGCCATTGTCGAGCGCGAGATCGAGCGGGCGCCGGTCAAGTTGCTGATTCCCACCGGCACGCTCATCTTGCCAGCGTTGCTTCTGTCCATATTGGGCCCGCTGCTGGGAGCAGGCGGGATGATGTAGGGAGGAATACATGAACACGATGATCGACGTTGTTGGCAGGGCTTGGAACTGGGCGTTTTGCCGGGTAGCGCGTGCTCGCCAATGCGCCAAAACGCTTTTGCAGGAGGAGAGTGCGCAGGGCACCACCGAGTACGCCATCTTGGTCGGCGTGCTCGTGGTGATCGCGATTATCGCCATCGTTGCGTTTAAGGGCAAGGTCCAAGAACTATGGAACGCTATCAGCGAGGGCATCAACAGCCTGTAGATGACGGGCGGCCCGTCGGCACGCTACTGGTGCTTGCTTGCCTGGTCGTTTCGATGGCGGCGGTGCTCTGGGGAGTTAACGCCGCGCGGCAACAGCGCTCCGGAAACGCCGCCGATGCGGATTCAAGGTCTACCGCGGTGTCTCAAAAGGATGGGGCACAACGCTCGGATGATCCGGATGCCGCTATCACAGCACAAACCTTCTTGCAGAAGCTCGATGAGCGGGCGGTCGGCGCAACGGAGCGGCCTGCAGACAACGCGATCGCGGTTCGGCTCGCATGGTCCGAGGACCGGCCGATGACCGAGGCGGCGGCAGACCTGTTGCGCGCCTATCGCGAAGTGCCCACGGCCCAGCTTGCCCTGAGCGGCTACCTCGATATTAAAGGCAACGTATGGGGCGCTATCGTGCGCGATGGACGTGGCTGGGTCGACATGGTGACAGTTGCCGCGGATGCCGGCGATGCTTCGTGCCGCCTGCGTGCCGTGCGTCTGGTTCCGCAAACAACGGAGTCAAAGGAGGGGTCGTGAAATGCATGATGTCCTGCGTGAGGAATCTGCTCAGTCGACCGTCGAATACGCCATCGTCACCGTGGCGCTGTTATCGATCGTGCTGGCGATTGCGGGACTTTGGCGCGCAGGCACCGACGGGCGCTTGGCGGCGCTGGTCGAGCAGGCAGCGTCTCATGGCGTTACCTCGACATCGATTATCGATGCCGCTGCGGGCGCTAAGGACATCGCGTTGTATTGACATTGCGCGCGAGGACCGGGCGCAGTCTACGGTCGAGGCTG
>CAKUHK010000032.1:0-23980 GCA_934655965.1 uncultured Collinsella sp. | reverse complement strand
TACTGCTCCAGCCACTCGCTGTACGCGGTGCTGGCCGCCTGCGTCTTCACCACGTTGGAGACGTACTTCTTGATGGCCTTGGGTACCTGCTTAATATCATCAACCTGATTATCAACGTGGAAGTAATCGGTGCACTTGATGATGTGGTAGCCATAGGTCGACTCGACAACATCGCTCACGTCGCCCTTGTTGAGGCCCTCGAGCGCCGTCTGGTAGCTGTCGACGAAGGTGGTGAGCTTGTCCCAACCCACGTCGCCCTTCTTCTCCTTGGAGCCGGTATCCTCGGAGTACTGCTCCACGGCATCCTCAAAGCTCAGCTCGCCGGAGTTGATCTTGTCCAGGCACTCCTGCGCCTTGGCCTTGGCGGCAGCCTTGTCCTCGTCGGAGGCGTCGGAATCGACCTTGATCAGGATATTCGACGAACGGCGGGCGTCGTTGTAGCTGGACAGGTTCTCGTTGATGTAATCGACGATCTCGCTGTCCTTGGGCTTGCTGGTAGGTGCCACGGTATCCTTGAGCTTCTGCTGCGCCAGGCTCTCCTTGAGCGAATCCTTGTAGGTGTCCTCGGTATAGCCGTAGGTCTTGAGGGTCTTCTTAAAGGTCTTGGCGCCGCCCGCGCTCTTGCAAGCGTCCTTCCAAGCCTTCTCGACTTCCTCGTCCGACACCGTCACGCCGTTTTCCTTCTGCGCCTGCTGAAGCAGAATCTGCTGCGTGTAGGAATCGATGAGCTGCTTGCGGTACTTCTTGGGCGTGAGGTCGTTGTCGACCAGGTACTGTGCCCAATCCTCGTCCTTGGTGTAGCCGTAGGACGTGCGCATGCTCATGATCTGCTTGGTCACGGTGTCCTCGGTGAGGTTGGTGCCGTTGATGGTGGCAGCCACACCGCCGGTAAGCTTGTAGCCCGTACTGGTGTCCTCGGCCTGCGACATCAGGCCGGAGCATGCCATGGCCGAGACGGAAAGCAGCATCGCCAGCACGCCGATGACTACCAGGACGATCTTGACGGTCTTGGACACGTAGGTCTTACGCTGCTTCTTGCGAGAGCTGGAGGCGGCGCGAGCCTGCTGCTCGGGCGTCGGCGCGGCCCCGGGGTTCTTTTTCTTATTTGCCATGTTTGGCCTTTCGCAAAACGAATCGAACAAACGCCATTGTGTCACAACGCAGCCCCCACGGCACACCTGGCGCAAAGGGGACAGGTCAATCTGCACCATTTTGGTGCAAAGGGGACAGGCCTGGCAGTTGGCAGTTAGGGACAGTCCCCAAGTGCCGGCAAAAAAGGAACGTCCCCAAGTGCCGGCTTAGCCCTACCTTAGAAGTGACGGCGGATGGCGTCGACCATGCCCTGGGGCGTGGTCTGGCCGAGAACATCGGCTGCGGCGTCGGCGTCCATAAAGATATTCATGAGCGCCTGCAGGGCCTCGACCTGGCCGCCCGGCTCGGAAATACCCAGGTTGACGATGATCTGCGCCGGCACCGGAGCGCCCATGCCCGCCATCGCGTTAAACGTCACAGGCGCGGCGGGCTTTACCACGGCAATATAGGGCTTAGCCACAAACCCCGGGTCGGTATGCGGGATGGCGATGTTAGCCGCCGGCATGGCAAGCCCCGTGGGATAGGCGCCCTCGCGTGTGCGGACGGCGTCAAGCCAGCCCTCGGCAATGTAGCCGCGCGGGGCAAGCTCGTCCTCGAGCAGCGCAAACACCTCATCCGGCGACGCACACTCCCAATCAAAAAACACCAGCTCAGGCGAGAATAGCATCTCGGCGTTATCCGCCATACCGTCCTCCAAAGTTGCATGAGGTTCACAATGCCCCATATGATAGCGAAACGAGGCAGGCAAGGTTAGTCGAGGATCCCAATCATCTCGAGAGCGCGGGCAGGCGTCAGGCAAACTTCGGGCATCGCCTCCAGCATGCGCCGGTCGCTCGTGACCACATAATCAATATCTGCCGTCTCGCCCGAAGCGATGATGAGGTTGTCTTCAAAATCCGGCATGCGCTTGCCAAGCATGCGCGCCATCTCGCACTCCGCCAACGAAAGCGGGGAGGCAGTTGCCACCTGCATCATGTGCTCAATGCAGGCCCATGACGCCGAGGCAAACGACACGTTAATCCCATTCGCATTCCGCCGGGCCAGACGACGAGGCAAAATATAGAACACATCCTTTGCCGTCGTAGGCGCATACAGAAGGTCAATCGTTCCTGTCTCGGCTATTTCAACCAATCTCTTCACTTCGTCAAACGCACCCTCTTGCAGGTAATAATCGAGCCAAACGTTCGTATCTACCAAGAGATGCTTTGCCTCAATCATCGACAATTCGCCTCAATGTCGGCAATCATCGCGTCATACATATCATCTCGTACGGCATCCCAGTCTTCCGCAGATGATCCACCTGGCGCAAAATCCGAAGCCCTTAGCCCCAACGAAGAAAAAGCTAGGCCACACCCCTGCTCGGCCAGACTCTCCGCACGGGACGCCTCGCGCTTATCCGCCACCATAAATCCCGGCAACGTTTGATGCTCGACGAGATAGGCCCAAAGCGCACGAATGGCATCGCTCGGCCCCAACCCATTGCGAGTTAGGACCGCATCGCCACCGGCTTTGAGCATAGGATCGATACGCGTGTTGAGCTGCACCGTTGCTGTACCCATAGCGGCTCCTCTCTACTTGCTAGCAGTATAGCAAACACGAAAGGCCACACAAAAGGGCCCCGCCCACGCATGGACGAAGCCCTGTCAGATTGGTAGCGTCGAGAAAGGTGGTGTAGCGCCCGATCCGAAGCGAGTCGGCCTGGCGTCCAAGAACCTAGAATACGGTTGATGCCCTATGCCGCCGACCGGCATATGAAAGCCAGCGGGCCAAAAGCCCCATGGCTTCTAGCCCGCAGAAACATCGATGTTTCCAAATGATCGCAGCTTGCGCTTCAAGCGCTTTTCTACGCTACCGGCGGATGCAAATCCCAATCGGGAAAGCAGTTTGCAAAGCCCGTGAGATTTTGGGTCAAAACATTGTTCTCAGCTTGCTTCAGTCGCTCGTCCTCTTCAAACAGACTATCGAGCTCGCTCAATGCATCGAGGTCCTGCATTGCAGCATCGTTATGGTCGAAATCAGTCACTTCATCAGCCATCTTTTTCACTCCATTCATGGATTATCGAGACAAATCCTACCGGCTAGGCAACCTTCTCAAGCTTAAGCAGGTCGCTGCGCTCGGCCGCAGCTTCCTTCGCGCTCTTCCACTGATTAAGCGCCAGATCGATCTCGGAACAGCCTTCCTGGATGCGTTTGGAGTATTTGGCCTCAATCTCTTCTGCCTCCACAGCGCGCTGCTTGCCCGAGAGGCTCGTCTTTACTAGACAATAGCCAGCCCCCGCAAGAAGCAGAATGCCAATAACCTGGTTTACAAACGCAAAGAAAGCTACTCCCAAAACAGCGAGGACAACGGCCGCTATCTTGTGGCTCTTGTTGCCCTTCGCAACCTTGACATCAAGCTCAGCGAGCTCCTTTTTCTTCTCTTCACCGACATAGCGAACATAATCGCCGCGCAGCGCATTACCCTCATCGCCGGTAACCGCCCTGCTTGTCCATCCGTCGAAGTCAAGGGTGATCGCCTGCGGAAATTCGGAGATGTCGCTCTTGCGATACCGGTTGAAACCACCGTTGATATAGGAACCCAAAAACTGAATCGCGGTCTTCTTCTTATGCACATCCACAGACGCACTCTGGTCGCGCATCGAGCGTGTCATCTGGTCGATGATGTTCATCGTCTGCTGACGCTTCTCATCGCGGCGACGATTGACGAGCTCTCGGGCGCGCTCCACGTCTCCGCCAAATGCCTTGACCGCAAGAAGATACTCCTCCTGGCGGCGCAAATTTCGCTCCTTGGAGTCATCGGAGTTAACGAGCTCCATCAAATGCCTGTCAACCTGCTCGGCAAGCGTCCTCTCGTCAACATCAGAAGCCTTGAGGTCGGCGAAGTCATTGGAGATGCTCTCGATTGCCTCGACTTTTCCGAGATACTTATTGATGTAGTCAAACTCCTTGACCACCACCTTGAGCGCCGGATATCTCGAGCTCATATCCTCCTCGTAGCCGGTAAAGTACTCCGCCCATGACTCTGACTGCTCATTCTCGAACTCAGGGCTCTGATTTCTGATCTGCTCGATCCAGCCCGCCATATAGTCGTCGCACAGGTGCTTTTCGTCGGTTCCGAAGATGCCGTTGATATAGGCATCGATGTAGACCATCGCATCGGCATCGATGCGGGCGGCGTTTTGCGTCGAGAAGTAGCGCGCTAGCCATTCGTAGCACGTAGCCGTGCGGTTATTACGTCTGCAGATCAGAGCCATCGCAAGCGACGTGTGCTCGTTGTCACGTTTGACAGCCTCGCGTATTGCGCGCTCTGCAAGATCTCGGTTGTTGTTGATCCATGCCGCAAGGGCAACCAGGACAGGTGCCAGCCAGTAGTCCGGGGTAGAGATCATTAACTCCTCGGAGACCGTCGAAATCGTCGCCTTGCGCACGAGCGCCGCATCGGTTGCCTGGAGAATACCGACCATGGTGTTTCGAACCACTGAGTAGTTTCCGAACTTTTTGTCCATCTCCTGCCGGACGCTCACGAGCTCCGTAGTCGCCTGCTCAAGTGCGGCGGTACGACGCTGCTCGAGCATCATCTCGAGAAAGTCCTTTCGGAGCTTTTTAAGGTCCTTCCGCACTTCCTCCATTTGCGATTCGACCTTATCGACCTTCGTGGTCATCTGGTCAACTTTTGTTCCAATAGCGGCGATCCTGCGCTCGATAAGGACAGTATCTACTCCCGAATCACTCATCCGTACCACCTTTCAGTTTGCACTGTTTAGATCATCCAATAGCTTTAAGCGAGTAAGCGCCCGCCATCTGCTTTATTGAGAGGCCATGCTTCGGTATTGCTCGGACACCTGCTGATAGGCCACAAGAAACTTCTGTTTGTATTGGCTTGCCTTCATCGAATTGACGATGCGCCCGACGGGCTCCACATAGTGTTCGAGAAAGTACGAGGTCCTTCTTCGTAAGGCAAACGAACCAGTTTTATAGGGGGACCCGGGGTTCTCTCTAATGCCCTTGAGTAGTGCGAGACATGTTTTGGGTATGTTGCAGTTGGCGGCGATATCTTGATAGAAACTCTCCCGCTCTGCAGTCATAAAGTCTTCCGAAGCATACCGCGCTATGCAGAACGGGCACACAGCATCGATAAAGCTCTCAAGCCGAGGCCGATCCTCCATGCTCTGCATATTGGCGACCACGAGCGATACCATCTGAACCTCAAAGTCACGCATGTTGTAGAGCGTCGACTCAAACAAGTCGATCAAGTCACGCACTTCGTCATATTCGAGAGGGATATCTTCGGCCCTTTTAAAGAAAACCACCATCGAACCCGAAAGACCTTCACAAAACTCATCGCAGTACGCAACCATAAACTGTGCCGCCGCGTTGTCTTGCATCATATTGAGCACGTCCGCGGCAAATTTGCGGGCCTCCGGAAAGTTACCACCCTTAAAAAACTTGATGGCATTGTCCTTGGCAAACGCGACTTTGCCCGTGGCCCCCAGACGCGCCCGCGAATAATACATCTCGCGGCCGCACTGGTTGCAATGAACCTTTCGCGTTGCGGGGTCAAACTCGACATCGGTGCTGCCGCAGCCCTCGCAAGTTATTCCGTTGATTTCCAATAGCTTCCCCCACTTCAACCATCAAAGTGCCCTGGCAAAAAGCAACACGAGTTCTTATTTGACAGCGGTCAGCGCCGCATTGCGCTTTTTCCAGATACGGTGCGCATCATGGACAAGGCCAACCGTAACATCTGCTGGCTCATCGGCACTCATGGAATTCGAGACGGCCTCGAGCGCAGCGGAGAACTGTCGCTCAATCTCTTGAGCATGGGGCTGCGACATGTTGGAACTAAAGGAGATGTCGTCTTTTAGCACTTTGAGTTCGGCTTTGACCTGAGCGTCTTGCGCTACGGCAAGGAGCTGTCCCACATACGATGCAAATTGCGCCGTTTGAACCGTCTTTGCCGCCACGGCGGCAACCTTTTGGTCCACCTGGCGGGCATTGAAGGCTAGACCCATCTGCACAAGGACAAGCACAGCAAGAAGGACAACGTTTACGACAACTGGAATCGTGCTGCCGCCCCACCCATATGCCGCAAACACAAAGTACGTGTTGGCCAGAAGGGCAACGACAAAGTAGGCACAGCTGGATGCGACCGGCAAATAATGGATTTCGGTCGTGCTTTTGACCGTGGACTGCCTATCGGACATGGTAGCCGAAATCGAAGCCACCGCAAAAGCCAAAACCCCAAAGCCAAGCGACATAGCAAAGACGATAGGATTCATCAGCGCGTTTTTGCAGACAAACATGATTACAAGCCACGCCACCAAGACGATTGCCTCGCCCAAAATGACACGTTTAACAGAACCGTTCATCTTTGTTTCTCCTTATTGGATCTTAGTTCCGCAATCGGGGCAAAATTTGGTCCCCTCGGGCAACTCAGCTCCGCAGCTCGGACACTTTGGCGAGGCCAACCGGTTCCCACACTCAAGACAGAACTTGGCACCGGCCGGGTTAAGATGCCCGCACGCCAAACACGCAACGCCCTGCTCGAGCTTCTGTCCGCATTCCGGGCAGAACTTAGCACCCATCGGATTAACGTTTCCGCAACTGGGGCACACGGGACCGTTTTGCATACTTGCGGACGCGGGAGTCGTTCCGACCATGGGGGCAACAGTGCCCAGGGTCTGGTTGGCCAAGTTGGAAAAGCCAGCTCCAAATGCACCGCCCATGCCAACGCCCATGCCGAGTCCCATGCCGGCTCCCATGAGGCCCGATGCGGCACTTCCCTCATTGCCCGCAGCGCTCTGCATTACGTCCATACCGCGCTCCTGCTGATAGTCGTAGCCTTCGCGCGCACGTTTCCTGGCAAGCGCCTCGGACTCGATGTCCATCTGGGCGGCGTTACCCTGCGCCTCGAGAATGCTCCGCTTACGTTGGATCTTCATCTCGTTGATGGCGGCAAGATCATCTTCGAAGGGTTTGATGCTATTGAACGAGAAGTTATCGAGCGTGAGGCCAAACTCATCGAAATAGTTAACGAGCCTGCCCTGCATCTGAGACGAGAAATCGCTCAGATGTGTCGCGATTTTTAGAACGGAAACCCCTTGGTCAACAATCGCCTTAGCAAGCAAGTCGGGAACATACTCAAGGATTTTTGCCCGCATAAAGGAGGTAAGTTCTTCTCGCGTATAGCGATCTCGCGTGCCCACGACCTTAACAAGGAACTTCCTCGCCTGAATGGGAACCAGACTCGAGTCGTTCTGCTCGATATGCACGCCAAACAAACCGAAGGCGCGAACGTGAACGTTGACGTCTTCCTCAGGGTCTTGAACGATGATGGGCTCGGTCGTGCCCCAGCGTAGCTCGTTCATGTAGTTGGTATTGATAAAGTACACAACGGAATGAAACGCCGAGCTACCGCCGGTAAGCGAATGAGCGGCATTGCGGAACGGGGCGAATCGGCTGTCTCCCGTGTCGAGCTTGACCTTGCACGGACCGACAAACACGCTTACCTGAGAATCGCCGGCACCCGTAGCGTCAGCAGAACTGCCCGCCCCCATATTGTTGGTAAAAACGGCAATCTGCGATTGCGCAACCTGAAGATAGGACCCGTTGGGGAAATCCTCGTAGGGATAGCGGAATGAGACAAGCGAGGCATCTTCGTTGTTGCCAGGCTCCCATTTGATATTGTCGACAGAAAAGGCACCGAGTATTCCGCTGTGCTTTTCTTCCTTTTCGTTATCGCTATGGAACAGAGACATGCTGATTCCTTTCGTTAATCCCAAACCACGCGCTCCGCGTGTCTAATGAATTGCGAAATGCCGAGCCGACAGGCGCATCGAAAGCCCGTGCGTCTCAATCTATCCCCCGACTTAGCTCGGTTAATTATAGCCCTCAAGTCATCGCATTTAGTCACCCGCCGGCGAGCGGTAATAATGTCGCACCTTTGGTCAACTGACGAAGAACCGGGAGGGTTCGAACCCCAGATACCCTTTTTGGGCATACCCGCTTAGCGGGCGAGTGTCTTCGGACTCTCGGTCAGCTCTTCGTAACGGCCGTTTTAGCTGTAACTAAACTCATCGGATGGAACAAGGGGAAAGGTATAGGAGCCGCGCACGCCGTAATGCCAAAATGCCTCGGCTAAAGTTACTAGCTCTCGTGATAGGCCATAATCGACCGGCACGGATACCCTTCAGAGCCGCATTCCGCGGACGCTACGACCTTTCCGTCTTTATAAAACTCGACGTACCAAACGTACGTTGCCGCCCCCTCCCAATAGCTTGGCCTATCAGCGACCTTGTACGTAATAGAGGCGTCATCTGGCACAATCAACTCGCGCTTGGCGTTTGCAATGAACGCATCCATGTCGGCGATCACGCCATCGTCGCCCGCAGCGGCCTCCCCATCGTCGCCGCTATCGGATGCCGCTTCAGATGGTGCTTGAGATGCGCCAGTTCGATCGCCTGCAGTGCCAGAGCCGTCCTTCAAAGAGCTCTCCGAAGGCTCCGCTCCTTTGAATGCCTTCCACATATCGCTGCTTGCAGACGGCTTTTCAATGTCGGCCTCCGGATGCTCCCCGGCAATCTCGTCAAGAATTTTGCACGCTTCTTCACGCCCCTGGACCATCGTCTCCTGTGGTTTGCCACCATCCTCGACGGTCCTCACCAAATAGGCGCCATTCTGTCTATCAAATTCCTTATTTTGAATTTGCACCGCGTCTACGACCTCAGGACCCTTTGCAGTAAGCGAAATATAGAAATCTGCCTGGTTACAATCCTGACTACAAGTAAATTTAACGATGCCGTCCTTGCAGACAGTAATGACTTGGCTCTCACCCTGAGCAATAAAACCGTCATACCGATTCGTCATATTGCTGGAGCCTTCTACCATCTCTGACGAAGGCATAACCGAAACGGCCTTTCCATCAACAAAGCAGTAGGCACCTACAATCGCCGAAATATCGTTCTGCGCATCGACAGACCCAATAAGCAGCTCGTCAATTCCGTCACCGTTCAAATCATCGAAAGCATAGTAGTAGTTTAAAAAGCCGGGAGCATTCTGGCTGTCATAAACGAATAACTGCCCCAGCCCAGAATCATCGCCGCGCCCCAGAGCCCAGTCGTCGTAGTTGGCAGTACCAGCTCCCTTCTGCTCGCAATAGCTCACAAAGTCCTCGTAACGCGCAACCACGCCCTCGTAGGCCTCGTGCGCTTTCTTGTTAGCTGCCGCGACCTTCTTTTTAGACGACTTATTCTCGACTGCAGCCGGCTGTTCCTGCTGCTGCAGCTGAGGCAGCACAAAGGCCTCGTAAGCTTTGACCAGTGCGTAGGCGACACCAGCGGTAAAGATGATTGCTGCAAGAATGGTGACAAACGTAGGCACGGCAAAACGGCCGATCTGCCGACGCTGCATCATAAAGGCCGCAAAAGACATATGCTCAGAGGACGCCGGAGAAGCGCTCTCTGAGCGAGATGCAGCAGGATCGCTCGTCGCTTTTCTATCAGCAGGCGCCTTTGCTGTACCTGAAGGAAGCGGCTGCTGAGCATTCGCCGGCGCATCATCCACATCCAACGGTTTTCCGCATGCGGAACAGTATCGCGCCCCGTCTTTGATCTTTGCCCCGCAGCTTGCGCAGTACATATATCCCCCTAGAACTTCAGCATATCGAAACGATAGCCCACAGCCTGCAAACAGAAAAGGCCCAGGACAATTTGCTCGACTGTAAACCTTTTCTTTCACCTTTCAAATTCGCCTGACCCCACGCGGAAGGCATGCGACGAGCTACTTGCTAGGCGCGAGCCATGTGCAGCTTGATTGCCTTGAAGATGATGTTGGCAACCGAGACGATAGGCCAAAGTGCCACCATCGTCATCGGGGCTAGTTCGGGAACAACCGGAACCGCTCCGTGAATCACGCTGCCCAACCAGTAAAAAAGCATCAGAACAACGACAGGAAGGCCCACGAGAACCACAAGTTCGATTAGCATAATCGTGATACCGATAATGCCGCCACCATAGACAAAGGGAAGCCTTACACCGCTGCGGTACAGCGAGATAATCACCTTCCAGGGACCAATCAGAAGCAGCGCCAGCAGAATCATATAGTCGAGCCCCAGCGAGCCCCCTCCCAGCACGTAATTGAAAAAGAGCACATAGAGCAACGAAATCACCGACGCTCGCGTAAGGGACCCGATGGACTCGCGAAGTGAATCTTGCAGGCAAGCAGCGGCCTCTGCATCCTCCGCCGCTTGAAACTGAGCCTCGACAGACTGGCTCTCAATCGGCCGGGCCTCAACGTAAATCGCATCTCCCGCCGTGCTGGCCGCAGCCGCGACCGTAGGCGTTCCGCACACGCTGCAGAACTTGGCGCCGTCGTTAATCTCTGCTCCACACTGTTTGCAATGCATGATCGGGTCCTTTCTCGTTACCCCTTTTCTTGACGATCACAAGATACGATTTGTCGTTTATCCGATATAGAGATTTTGACCGGGTAATTTTCCTAAACGTGCTACGCTATTAAACCTGCAGCTAGAGACAGGGGTAACAATGTTTGAGTTCTCCCAAACACGCACCGTTGAAGGTTCGATTCCGTTTAAGAAAGTCAACCTCATAGAGAACGAACCCAATAGGCCCGTTGGCGAGGCCCAGCTTGTCTTTGAACTCTACATGCCCACCGAGCTGGCCGGCAGCAAAAGCAACGAAGGGCCCGCACACAGCGAGCGCCATGCCGATCTGATCAGGCTGGCATCATGCATCGAACCCACCGCCGTTAAAGAGCAACCCTTCCACGCAAGCCTCTTTAACGTACTTGATTACGCCGAACAGACCGGGCCGCTTTTTGGCAAGCACGCAATAGAATCCGTACGCGATTGGGCCAATGCCGCGATGGCAGCACTTATTGCCATGCGCATCCAGGAATACCTCAACGGGAGCTGCACCATCGCAAAGGTCTCCGCATTGGAAAGAATCGAGAAATCAGTGGTAACCTGCGCGGCAAACGGGTCATCCTTCAAGATCTACACCACTATCCTGAGGGCGGGCGGAGATTATACCGACTCATTCAAAAGCCTGCCCATCGTGCGCAAAATCGAATCCGATGCGGGATATTTCTACGCCTTTATGTTTATGATCGACGAGGAAGAATCCCTCGTTGCACTCAACGTGCTCTCTTTTGAACACGAGCTCACCGCCAATGACTTCAGTGTTTTGCAGGCGATGTTCTACATGGACGAAGACTCCAGCTCGGAGATTTCAGCGCGACTCAAGGTCAGCAATAGCGAGGAGAGCTTCTATGTAATCGACCCTCAAGCAGATATCCAGGAGCGCCGCGAAGAACTCGACAACGATGACCGCGATGCACTCACCGCTTTGGTGCAAGCGCTCGTGATCTCGCATCTCTCGGGCGCGCACGTGGATGTGTTCCAGGGCAACGAATCCACAGGGTTCCTCTCGTTTGACAGCTATCTCTCGTGGCTCTGGTTTGATTTTTCGCGCAAGCTGAGCACCGTCAAGATCGGCTATTGTGAGCAGTGCGGACGCGCCTACTCACTTGCCGGGCATCGTGGCGTCAAACGGCACTACTGCAGCGATCGATGCAAGACCGATGCCAAAAACGAGCGCACGCGCAAGGAGACGGCAAAGTTACGCGAGTTGTTTGGAACGGGCGCCAGCGTACGCGACATCGCCAACGAGATAGAACGTCCCGCGGCCTACGTGCGCTCGCAGCTCAATAAATGGACCAAGCTCAAGCACGATCTGGATGTAGACATTGAGTTAAACGGCTTTGACAGTTCCGAGCTACTCAAACGCTGCACCATTGAGAAGCTCGACCTCAACAACCTCCTCAACGCCAAGCGCAAAAAGCAGATTCAGGACTATGCCAAACTCAAGCGCCTCGTTAAGTAGAAACGCTGTCATTTCTTTGCCATCCGATTGACGGGTGGAAAGTTACTCATATACGTGTTAGTAATATATATGTTAGTAATATATATATGAACGAGGCGCATCATGTTTGTTGGACGTCGGGAAGAGCTTGAATCCCTGGAAACCGCCTATCAAAAAGGTTCCTTTCAGTTTGCCGTAGTCTATGGAAGGCGTCGCGTGGGTAAAACCAGCCTGCTTCGCGTCTTTACACAGGGCAAACCCCATGTGATCTTCTTTACCGGACAGCAAACCGTTGCAAGCGAAAACCTCGCGCTGCTCAGCCGCGAGATACTTGGCGATAGCGCCGCAGGAGCAGCGTTCCCCTCTATCCAGGTTGCACTCGAATCCGTCTTCGAACACGCCAAAACAGAGCGAATCGTTCTGATTATTGACGAGTATCCCTACCTCGCCGAGAGCGATCCGGGCGTCTCGTCGTGCCTGCAAACGCTTATCGATCGACATAAAGACACGAGCAAGCTGTTCCTCGTGCTCTGCGGATCGTCCATGAGCTTTATGGAACACCAGGTACTAGGACACCAAAGCCCTCTTTATGGACGCCGCACCATGCAGCTGCGCATTGACCCCTTCACCATCTTTGACGTGGCTCTCATGCTTCCCGATGCACCCATCGAAAGGGTCATCGAGCTGTATTCCGTTGTTGGCGGGATGCCGCTCTATCTATCGCAGCTCGATGGCACGCGTTCCACTCAATGGAACCTTGAGCATGCGCTGTTGCGTCAAGATGCGTTTTTGTATGCCGAACCCCAGAACTATCTGCTGCAAGAGGTCCGCAGCCCAGCTATCTACAATGCCGTCATAACCGCCATTGCCAACGGCTGTGTACGCTCCAAAGAGATTGCCGATGTTACCCACCTCGCAACTCCACAGGTCGCGCGACTGCTCGACGCATTGATCGAACTGCGAATCGTTGAGCGCGTCACGCCTGTTGTAAAGGCAACAAAACGCAGGGTAGTCTATCGGATCTGCGATAACCTGTTTAGGTTTTGGTATCGGTTTGTTCCACAGTACGCAGGAACGATCGAAGAGGGACTCGGGGCCGCCGTTGCTGCACGTATCGTCAAACGTGAGCTGCCTACCTTTGTGGGCCCTGCATTTGAAGAAGTGTGCCGCCAGTGGTTGATGCGGCAGGTTGTTGAGAGCGAACTGGATGTGCTGCCCAAGGCAATCGGCTCTTGGTGGGGCACGAACCCGAACACGCGCCGGCAAGAAGAGATTGACGTTGTGCTTGAGGACGCCGATGGGGAGCTCATCGTTGGCGAGTGCAAATGGAGAAACGAGCCCGTAGATACCGACGTTCTTGAAACACTCGAGCGGCGCAGCGCGCTGCTGGGCCGGCCGATCAAACAGTACTACTTGTTTAGCAAGAGTGGATTTACCAAAGCGTGTCAAAATAGAGCGGCTCAAACAAGCAACGCGAGGCTTGTTGGGCTCGAGCAACTACTATAAGAAAGGGGCTTGGAAACAGTTTTCCAAGCCCCTTTCAGTTTTTATTCGATTCCCACCTTTTTGAGCGTATCTTTGGTGACTTCCGCAACTTGATTGGGATCGACGTGGGATTCCCCTGAAATAGAACCGTAACCTGAGGTTGAGAAATCAAGGAAGTAGTATGTCCGGTAATTGTGCCCATAGCCAAATTGCTGATATAGAGCATTATAGTCCGTCTCGGAAATTTCCTTGCCCTCCGACGCATAATATTCTTCGTAGCCATTGCCCTCGCTCGGCTCAACTCCCCAGGACTCGTAGTTGCTTACAAGCGAAAAAACATCGCCTTTCTTGCCATATACCGAAGTATTGTCCCCGGCCAAAGCCTGTCTGCCAGCGAGCAGTGCCGTAATCGCATTGCTCATCTCATATGTTCTTTGGCTTACGAGGATGCTGCCGCCATCCGCTTTAATCAGCGGAAGAAACACCGTTCCTCCGTTGCTGTTATCAAGCCAATTTTGACTGTAAAGTCTCTTGACACCACCATCAGCTGCCGACCAAACCTCTACGGTGTAGGACTTCTGAAGTCCCTCTATATCTCCATTCCAAGCACTCTTTAATTCGTCATCGCTCATACCGTTCACAACGGTCAAGAACTCAGGCTGGCCATCCTGATCAAAATCAACGAGGTCGACAAGGCAAAGCCCTCGCATCGCATAGACAGAATCAGTCACCTCAACAATTTGTGGCTCTCCATAGCACGCTAGGTATTCCTGGCACTTTTGCTTGTAAGCGGCATACGCAGCGGTATTGTCCGCCGCGGCGCCTCCATCCTTCTTGTCGCCTTCGTCTGTCTTTGTATCGGCCTCGTTGACCTTAGGCACCTCGAGGGAAACCTCTTTTACGGCATCAGTGGATTTAGAGTTATCAACGACTTCGACGGGGATAGCCCACTCGACTTTGGAATTAGAGTCCTTAACGGTAAGAGTATATTTTCCCGGTTTAACATCGGGAAACTGGCTTACCGTGAAGCCCTCGTCACCCTTAACCTCAGCGTTGGTGCTGTAGCCGTTGTCGCCGTTCAGGGTCACCGAGTACTTCTTGAGCTTCTCGCCCTTTGCGTCGGTCGGGGTGATCTTGGATTCTTGGACCACCACGATGGCTTTGTCCTGGCCGTAATGGGCAACGTCGCCGGACTTGCAAAAGAACAGCAGATAGCTAAAGATGGCAATGACTGCCACACCAACGACGATACCAACGATATAGAGCGCCTTGGGCTCCTTTTTCCGTGCGGATGCATTCACCGCAGAAACAGGGGCTGGCGCCGCGACGGGCTTGGCGACCGGATTGCTCGGTTTTGGCCGGTCGGCGCGCACGGCAGGAATCGAAGGCGTTGCACCGGACGACACGTCGTCTTTGGGCTGGTCGTCTTCTTCGTCCGCTACGGGCTCGCTCTCCACGGGCGACTTTTCCTCCCCCACCTCGGCACCGGCGGAAGACTCCTTCTCCGTTTCGCCACTAGCTAAAATCTCTTCCGCAGCTTCATTGATAACGGAAGGCTCTTCTGCCACTTCGTTGCTGGCAGAGTTCAGCACCGCCTTCGCATCTTCGAGTGCATAGCCACACTCGGTGCAGTATCGCAAATCGCCATCAAGCTCAAATCCACAGTTGGGACAGAACATGTTAGTCCTCCTTATCGACTTTCGCCGTTGTACCGTCCTTGACCTCATCAGGGGTTACTTCGGACCCCACTTGAGACTCATCATCCCAGGACGCAACCAAAATCTCGCAATTGCCGTCCGCAAAAGTACCGAGCTCATAGTCTTCGGTGCGATACACCAGTCCCTTGGATGTCACATACAAGCATGTTGAACCCTTGATTGAATAGTCTGAAGAATTGCTCCGCATGAGCATAGAGTTGTAGTCAGACGGATACTTTTTGCCCATTTCCGTAAGATACGGCCAAACTGCCGAACTCATAGAACTGGCAAGATCCTCGGTATCAATGCCGAACATGTCCTGAGGACTAACAGTGTCACCCGTATGCAAATCAAAAATAACACCAGTCACAACCGTGTCGCCATGCGGACCCCATCCCGTCGAATAGCGCTCGTCACGGATACAGAAATAGTTCTCATCCATGTACGTAACCGTCACGTTTCTCGATATGCAGGGAAATTCGCCATCGGGATATAACTCTGCATCTGATTGCTCATTATCTGATGCCCGATTCGTTCGCTCCGCATCAATTTGAAGGGGCTCGAGAATCGCCTTGTTAATTTTGTCTGCGACGTCGTCTTGGGCAGAGCTCTTAAGTTGCGGATAAGACCATTCCATGTTAGCCCGCTCGCCCTGGTTGAGCATAGGGTCGACCGGAGCAGACACCGTCAATGACTTTTCCTCCAGCGTATAGACAACTTCTTCGGCCGCTCTCTCGTCCTTCTTGGGCCTTTCGGTCGCTTGCTCCTGTTGCACGGATTGCTGCTGGAGATTGGGCTCGATGACGTTCTTGTAGAGCATGAAAGCAGCGTAAGCGATGCCTGCCGCGGCGATGAAAGCGGCGATCATGATAGCAAACTGCGGCACCAGGCGGTTACCGACCTGACAGCGTCGCATAAAGAAGTTGTACATCTGGGAGTGACCGCTACTCGCGGTCTTCGAGACCGGCTCGGGGCTCGGTTCCGCTGTGGACTCGGCATTCGCGGATCCTATCGCAGAGTCCGTTTTGGTATCTGTGGGTTCCAATATGACTTCAGCGGACGATGATTCTCGCTCCGACGGCTCGGCCTTGGGCCCCTCCTCGGCCGCAGTCTTGCCCGAGAGCCCGCCCAAGGGCAGACCGCATTCGGTACAGAACCGCGCATCGTCGCTGATTTTGCTACCACATTTGGGGCAAAACATGAGCCTTCTTCTCCGATTCCTTTTAGTCTCACTGAGTCGTGAGTTACTCACGTGCTGTTTGTTTCGTAGTTTAACTATTTCTTAAACAAATCGATGGGTCACTTGAACAGACGCATACCCGCTCAAGCGACTCTATACCGGCTAGCTATCCTTGCTCATGATATGGGTGTCAGTGTAAGAAAATCGTTGAACAGGGTTGCTCCCTCGAAGTCCGAACCGATACTGAACTTGAAACCATCTTTATTTACCGAGATGGAGAAATCGCCGCTGATATCCATATCATGCGCGCAGCCAACCACCCCCATTTTTCGGTCCCACCTGTCACGTTATCAGGAGCCAGAAATCGAAGAGATGGTAAAAGCCGCTTGGGGCACATGTGGTTCCATATGCCCCAAGCGGCTATTTCGATTGCTTATGTCACAAAGAAAACTCAGCGACTCTTTTACACACGACTAACGCGCCGCATCAATTGCGACCTTGCCGCTGTCCAGCACGTGGACGCGACCGTCGGCGAGCATCTGCACGACCTCAGGATACAGCACGTGCTCAATCGCGTGGATATGCTCCTCGAGCGTGTCGACGTCCCAGCCCTCCTCAACAGCCAGCGCACGCTGGGCGATGATAGGGCCGTTGTCGTAAATCTCGTTGGCAAAATGCACGGTCACGCCGGTCACCTTGACGCCGCGAGCAAACGCATCGTCAATCGCATGGGCACCGGTAAAGCTCGGCAGCAGCGCCGGATGCAGGTTGACCACGCGATTGGGGAACGCCGCCAGCAGCGGCGTGTGCACCATGCGCATGTAGCCGGCCATGACCACATATTCGCAGCCTCGCTCGAGCAACTCGTGCGCGATGATCTCGTCGGCGGCGATGGGATCGGCATAGACATCCTTGGGCAGCGTGAGTGTCTGGATGCCCGCACGCTCGGCGCGCTGTAGGCCCTTGGCCGAAGGACGGCTCGACACCACAAGCTCAATCGAGGCGTTGAGCTTGCCGGCGGCGATCAGGTCGATCAACGCCTGCAGGTTGGTACCCGAACCGCTGATGAGCACGCCGATCTTGAGCGGCTCGGCCGTATCGGTGCCGGTCGGACGGGCGTAGGGCACATAGCCCAGGCCCTCGGCAGCAGTCATCTGCTCGTTAGCGCTCATCGGAGTACACGACCTTACCGGAGCCCTCGACGCACTCGCCCACGCGGAACGGCGTCTCGCCCAGCGCGACCAGAGCCTCGGTCACGGCAGCCTCGTCCTCGGGAGCAACGATCAGGCACAGGCCGACGCCCATGTTGAAGGTCTTGCACGCCTCGTTGGGCGCGAGCTCGGCCTGGCGCGACACGTAGGTGATGACGGGCGGAACATCCCAGCCCATCTCGGCGCCGTTGCGGGTGACCACGGCGTCGACGTCGTCGGCGAGCGCGCGGTTGAGGTTCTCGGTGATGCCGCCGCCGGTGATATGGGCAATGGCATGCACGTTAGCGCCGCCGCGGAGCAGCTCCAGAATCGGCTTCACATAAATGCGCGTGGGAGCCAGCAGAGCGTCGGCCAGCGAAGCGCCGCCGAGCTCCTCGAGCGGACGGCTCAGCTCCTCGGCCTTAGCGGCGGCCTCGGGCGTGCCCGGCTTGATGCCGTCGACGCCGATGACCTTGCGCACGAGCGAGTAGCCGTTGGAGTGCACGCCGGTGGAAGGCAGGCCCAGGATCACGTCGCCGGGACGTACGTTCGCGGGGTCGAGCATCTTGGGGCGATCGACAACACCCACGGTAAAGCCGGCGAGATCGTAGTCGGCAGGAGCCATGACGCCCGGGTGCTCAGCCATCTCGCCACCAACGAGCGCGCAGCCCGCGAGCTTGCAGCCGTCGGCCACGCCCTTAATGATCTTTGCCATGTGCTCGGCCTCAATATGACCAATGGCAACATAATCCAGGAAGAACAGCGGCTCGGCACCCGAAGCCAGAATGTCGTTGACGCACATGGCGACCAGGTCCTGGCCCACCGTCTCGTGACGGTCCATGATCTGGGCGAGCACGAGCTTGGTGCCCACGCCGTCGGTGCCGCTGATCAGGATCGGGTCTTCCATATCCTTAAGCGCGGCGGCCGAGAACAGGCCACCAAAGCCACCGATGCCGCCGATAACCTCGGGACGATTGGTGTCCTTGACCATCTGCTTGATCGCGTCGACGGCGCGGCCGCCCTCGGCGGTATCGACGCCGGCGTCCTCATACGTCACATGCTTGCTGTCGCTCATCTGAGCCTTCCTCTCCCACTACCGCTCGCCGCACAAGCGCGAGACGGTACTCATAGTTGCGTTCTTTTCGGCGCGAGCCATAACGCCACGCACCGTCATATCAACAAAACAGCAGGTAAAACCTACCAAAATAAACCTGTCCCTTTTTGGCAGGTTTTAGGCCTCGCCGTGCTCCTCTTCCCAGCTGCGATCGACGTATTTCTCGACCACGGCGTCGTCGTCAAAGTGCAGCGGCTTGTCCAGGTTGCGGGGCTTAAAGCCCTCCATAAACTTGTCGCGGCCAAAGCTCTCGGGAATCGCCACGGGGTAGCGGCCGGTAAAGCACGCATCGCAGTAGCCGCCCTTGGGCATGACCTTCAACAGGCCCTCGACCGAAAGGAAGGCCAGCGAATCGGCGCCAATGTACTCGCAAATCTCGTCAACCGTCTTGTTGGCGCTGATGAGCTGCGACTGTACATCGGTATCGATGCCGTAGAAGCACGGCCAGATGACCTCGGGCGAGTTGATGCGAATGTGAATCTCCTTGGCGCCGGCGTTGCGCAGCATCTTAACGAGCTGCACCATGGTGGTGCCGCGCACGATGGAGTCGTCGATGACGACCAGGCGCTTGCCCTCGATGTTGTCGCGCAGTGGGTTGAGCTTCATACGCACGCCCATGGCACGCAGCTCCTGCGTGGGCTCGATAAACGTGCGGCCCACGTAGCGGTTCTTGATAAGGCCCTCGCCAAAGGGAATGCCGCTCTCGTGCGAATAGCCCTCTGCGGGCGGCAGGCCGGAGTCGGGAACGCCGATAACCAGGTCGGCCTCGACGGGCTCCTCGTGCGCCAGCTGGCGACCCATGTCATAGCGGCAGGCGTAAACGCTCTTGCCGTTCATGATGGAGTCGGGGCGGGCAAAGTAGACCTGCTCAAAGATGCAGTTGGCGGGCTCTTCGGCAGCGGGCACACCCTGCTCGGACACAAGGCCCTCGGCGCTGATGCGCAAAATCTCGCCGGGACGAACATCGCGCACGTACTCGGCGCCCACGATATCGAGCGCGCAGGTCTCGGAGGCAACGACCCAGCCGCCAGCGCGCGCCACATGAGCGGACGTGTCGGCCGTGGCGGCGTCATCCTGAGACGGCAGCTGCGAAACGGATGCGGCATCGGCCTGATCTAGACCCTCGTCCACGAGCTTGCCCAGCACGAGTGGGCGAATGCCGTGCGGATCGCGGAAGGCGTAGAGCGCCTGCTCGTTAATGAGCGTCATGGCGTAGCCGCCGCGCACGAGCTCCATGGTCTTGCGAATTCCCTCGCGCAGATGACCCGTGCGCTGGGTGAAGTAGCCGATGAGCTTGGTCGCGACCTCGGAATCCGAGTTGGAGAGGAACGGCACGCCCAGCTCGATCAGCTGGCGGCGCAGCTCGTCGGTATTAACGAGGGTGCCGTTGTGAGCAAGAGCGATGATGACGCTATTGATGGTAGAAAGATGCGGCTGCGAGGCTTCCCAGCTCTTGGCGCCGGCGGTACCGTAGCGCACGTGACCCACGGCCAGCTGGCCGGAGAGCGTCGACAGGTCGGCATTTGAGAACACGCGGTCGAGCAGGCCCAGGTCCTTGCGAACCATCACCGTGCCGCCGTCGCCCACGGCGATTCCCGCCGATTCCTGGCCGCGATGCTGCAGCGCGCGCAGACCAAAGTACGTCAGTCGAGCCACGTCGCGATCGGGCGCCCACACACCAAAAATGCCGCATTCCTCGTGCAGCTGGTCGGAGTCCGGATCATACGTCGACATGGCGTTCACCTGTCCCGCGGCACGCTCGGCCGCGCGGATGGTTTCTTGAGACATGGCATCCCCTCAGAGCCTCGTTATTTGGCGTTACCTGCCTTATTATACGCACGGCAAGACAAGCACTCCCGCGCATGAGCAGCGCTTTTTAAAAGCCCACCGAGCTTATAATCCGTTTTGCGACCAAACATTTTATTGGGCAACCCATCCCTATGGGCAGCGTTTTCGCAGGCTTTCGCGGCACCGTATCTCGCCCACCGTTAGGGATTACATTGTTGCAATTGGGACGTTCGTCCTGTCTTTTGGCAGGTCGGCGGCGTATCCTTGTACCTGCAACAAAACGAGAAAGGTCACGTATGGATCACAATCAGCTCGACCCCAGCGTCCCCAGCGCCACGGAGGTCAAAAAGATCCCGCTCATCATTAAGGTGTACGCCGTCCTGTGCATCCTGTCCGGCGTGGGCACGCTCCCGTCGGTCGGCGCCTTCATGTGGCAGGTCATCACCGCGCTTATCAACGGCAACGCCGCCGCCAAGCTCGGCGACAACACGCTGGTCGCCGTCGGACTCATCGTTGCCGGCATCATGCTCTCTGCGGCCAGCGCTGTCATCTTGATCATCTTTGGCCTGGACCTCATCAAGGACCAGCGCCGCAATGCCGCACGCCTGTCCTATATCCTCATCGCATTTACTGTCGTCGAGCTTTTGGTCGACGTGATGCTCCAGGGTATCGGACTCTTCCTGCTGCGCCCCGCCATTCAGCTCGGCATCCTCGTCGCGCTTTCGGCCACCGTCGACCCCACGCTGCGCCAGGAGCGCGAACTCCAGCGTCGGCTGCAGGAGATGCTCGACCGCGACGCCGCAGCCGAGGGCATGCTCGGCCGCGATGAGACCGGCGAGGGCTACATCAAGCTCAACTACTTCAACCTGTTCTGGGTATTCTTTGTCTGCTGCGTGCTCGGTCTGATCCTGGAGGACATCTGGCACATGACCGTCGACGACCCGGGCGTGTACCAGGATCGCGCCGGCATGCTGTTTGGCCCCTTCAGCCCCATCTACGGATTTGGCGCCGTGCTCATGACCATGGTGCTCAACCGCTTCTATAAAAAGAACCCCCTCATTATTTTCCTGGTGAGCGCACTGCTCGGCGCAAGCTTTGAAGTGTTCGTGGGCTGGTTTATGCAGACCTCGTTTGGCGTGGTCTCGTGGAGCTACTCGCACATGAAGCTTTTTGGCATGCCCGACCCGCTTGCCGTCCTTACGGGCGGACGCACCTGCACGGGCTTCGCCTGCCTGTGGGGCCTGGGCGGTCTCATTTGGATCAAGCTATTGCTGCCGAGACTGCTTAAGCTCATCAACATGATTCCATGGAAGAGTCGCTACTCGGCCACCGTCATCTTTACCATCATCATGCTGGTCGATGGCGTTATGACGCTGCAGTCGCTCGACTACTGGTACCAGCGCGTCAACGGCACGGAGCCGGATATTCCCGTCGCACAGTTCTATGGCAAGTACTTCGATAACGAGTACATGGAGAACCGTTTCCAGAGCATGACCATGAGCCCCAAGGACGCCACGCGCGTGTAGCGCCCAGCGCACCCAAAACGCAACATGCCCGCCGGTATCACACGTACCGGCGGGCATTTTTTGTAAACAAGCCTTCTATCGACGCGAAGCCTATGCCTCGCGCTCGATCTCGTTCACACACTCATTCTTAATGGTGCCGACAAGCGCCTGTAGGGCATCAACCACGTGTGGGCGAATGTCTCCACCGATGAGTACGAGCATGATGTCGTCACCCACGGCAAGCTTGCCGCTTGCCAGCCACACGCGCACATAACCGATGCCCGGCATCGCACGCGTTGCCTCGATAGCAGATTGAACTTTCGTGGCATCGTAGTCAAACACCATGCCGCCAACTTTGCGCCCGGGCGCCACACCATCGGTCTCGATCCCGCGCACCTCGGCCTTGGGCGTCACGCGCACCACACCGTTATGCGTCAGATACATACCGCACCCGGACGCCGAAGCATCGGCCTTGGCCTCACGCAGCCAAGCATCAACCGAAGGCATCGATTTGCCACTCTCTAGCATTATTTCTCCCTTTTGATTGCTCGAGCAGCCGATCTATTCCTCGACCGGCGTGAGCACCATGACGGCTCGCGTGTTGCTGAACGAAAGCGAACGACAGGTCACGAGCGTTACGGCCTTGGTCGCCGATGCGGCTCGATCGCTTGCATCACTCGCCACGGCCGAGGCTCCGTCGAGCATCTCGGACAGATAATTCGTAAGCCCGTCGTCACCCTCAAAGTTGGGCGTGCGCGCCTTGGCATACGTGTCCTCGACAACCTTGGTCGCCAGCGGGCGCAACTTATACGTTGCGTCGCGCGTGATGTAATACACGTACTCGATACTATCGAACGTCGCCTGATCGGTGGTATCCGAAATCACGTTGAACATTGACCCGTCGTTCATATGGTGGCCGTAGATCGTGGTCTGCTGGTCGACCATGCCCGGTGCGGTGTCATCGCTATCCAGGAAAATGGCTCCGGATGCGTTGGCCGTACCGTCGAACAGCGTGTTGAGGTACTTAGAGTTGTTGTTGGTCTGCACCACGGGATAGTTAATATTGGTTCCCGGCGCATAAATCCAACCCACGATCTCGGGGTTCGTCTGGGCAAGCGCATCAAAGTCGATAATCGGAACGCCGCTGGCATCCTTATCGCTTACATATTGCTTCTCGATCTTCTGATACGAGTCGCTCGCCTGCTTATAGCCAATCTGAGCATTGATAAAGATAGCGGCAGCGGCAACGATCAGACCAATGCCCACAATGATGAGCAGGATGGGGATGATGGAGCGGCGCTTTTTGCGCGGCGGCTCGGCGTAGCCAGACGGCGCACCGCTCGATTGTCTATTCGTCCGGGACTGCTTCTTTGCCGTGCCATATGCCGAGGGGCGATACGCAGCCGGCGTATCCTGACGGCGACGCGACGTCGGCGTCACGGGGCGCGGCGCACGCGCCTGTTGAGGAGAGGACGCCCGACCCTGCTGTGGAGCGCGGGCGGCTCCCGACTTGGATGGATCGGGGATCTGAGAAGCCGAGAAACGTTTTCCCTGATAGTCGGACATGACTCTCCTTGCAATTACAACGAAATGGCGCAGCGTTTAGGCGTCAGCCATCTCCTGCTTCATCTTCTCGATAACCTTGCGATATTCGGGGTCGCAGGCACCCAGGATCTGCGTGGCATAGATAGCGGCGTTCTTGGCACCGTTGATGGCAACGCAGGCCACGGGGACGCCGGAGGGCATCTGCACCATCGACAGCAGCGAATCCATGCCGCCAAGGTCGCTCGTCTTCATAGGCACGCCGATAACCGGCAGCGGCGTAAAGGCAGCCACGACACCACCCAGGTGAGCAGCCTTGCCAGCAGCGGCAATGATCACCTTGATGCCACGGTCGGCGGCAGTCGAGGCCCACTCGTGGACCTTCGCCGGCGTGCGATGCGCACTCGCAATCACGAGCTCATAGGGCACACCCAGCGCCTCGAGCTCGGCGGTGCAACCTTCCATAACGCCCAGATCGGACTTGGAGCCCATGATGATCCCGACAAC
>CAKUHK010000031.1:0-24024 GCA_934655965.1 uncultured Collinsella sp. | reverse complement strand
GTCACCATAAGCTCGCCGGTCTGGGCATCGCGCGCAACGCTGGCGCGGTCGTAAAAGCGACGGTCTTGGCGCTTCTTCACGCCGTGCGTGAGCGTCGCCTGCTGCACGGGGCGCGCACCCTCGGCAAAACCACGCATCTTACGAATCGCCGGGCGCGCGAGCACCTCAAAGCCCACGTAGGCCGCCGCCGGATTGCCCGAAAGCCCCAGGTACGGCTTGCCGCCGAGCAGTCCAAACGTGATGGCCTTGCCGGGACGCATCGAGATGCGATCGAACAGGACCTCGCCCTCGCGCTGGACCAGCGCCGTCACGTAGTCGTAGTCGCCCGCCGAGGCCCCGCCGCTCGTAATGACAAAGTCGCACTCCCGTACGGCACGATGCACGAGTTCGGATATCGCCTGCTCGTCGTCGGGCGCAATGCCATAGAAGACAGGCTCGGCACCGGCATCGAGTGCCTCGGCCATCAGCGCCGAGGAGTTGGAATCGCGAATCTGGCCACGCACCGGAAGCTCACTTGGAGCAACCAGCTCTGTGCCCAGCGAGATGATGCCCACGTGCGGGGCAGCGTGCACTTTCACGCTCGCGTATCCGGCACTTGCCAGCAGACCCGCACCCGCCGGCGCCACAACCTCACCGGCACGCATCACGACGTCGCCGGCATGGGCTTCTTCGGCAGCAGAGCGAACGTTCTCCCCCACCTTAGCCGGCGCCGAGAAGCGGACGTGCGAGCCCTCGTTGCCATCGCCATCGAGCACGTCGACGATCTCGTACTTCACCACGGCATCGGCGCCCTCTGGCACCGGCGCGCCCGTCATAATGCGGACCGTCTCGCCCGCGCCGATCGTGCCCTCAAACACATGACCCGCTGCCTCGTGCCCGACAACGGAAAGCGTCACCGGAGTATCGCCGGTGGCCGCACCAAGGTCGACGGCGCGCACGGCATAACCGTCCATGGCGCTGTTGGCAAATGGCGAGATGTCGATATCGGCCACAGCATCCTCAGCCAAAGGAAGACCCGCCGCCTGCCATACGGGAATCTCGACAACCCTGGTCGGACTCACATGTGACAAGACAATTGCCTGCGCGTCCTCCAACGGAATGAGCTTCTCTGCCATATGCACCTCTTACAGATCGCGGCGCGCAACAAGGGCGCCGATTCTTTATGTTTTATTCAGTATAATCCCCCGTCGCTCGACCGCGAGACGGTCTGCACTCGCGAATACACCTGTCAGTTACAGGGCACGAAACAGAACCGAAACCAACCCACCGGCTTGACGCGTTTGTCACGCTCTATAATGCTTGCGTTGTAACCAAAGAAGAGGACACCATGGCTTTTACCGACACATCAAACAGCGAAAGCGAAGAACAGGACAACTCCCTGCCGCTCGATGAGGGAGGCTTCTTCTCCCTCAACGACGTCATTTTGGCCGGCAGGCATCAGCTCACCCGCTCTGAGCATCTCTTGGCCGCCGACACGCGCCGGAACGCCCGCAATTTGCTCGCGAGCGCCAAGCTGCTCGTGCTCGTCGTGATCGTCTCGCTCGCCATGGGTGTTGCCGCCTGGGCATTTTTAGCCTCGCTGAACATCGCGACCGACTATCGCGAGCACCATGCGTGGGTCTACGCCTTGCTCCCCGCCGTGGGTGTCGCCACCGCATGGGTGTATAAGAACCACGGCCTTGCCGCCAAACGTGGCAACAACCTGGTCATCGATTCCGCCCTGGGAACCCGCCTCATCCATGCCCGCATGGCCGTCCTCACCTTTGTCTGCTCCACGCTTACGCACCTGACAGGTGGCTCGGCCGGACGCGAGGGCGCTGCGGTGCAGATCGGCGGCACCATCGCCAGCAACATCTCAAACCTCGCCCATCTCAAAAAGCACGACCATCACGACCTCATGCTCGCCGGCATCTCGTCTGCCTTTGGCGCCGTGTTCGGCTCGCCCCTCGCCGGTGCCTTCTTTGGCATGGAAATGTGCTTTATCGGCAAGATCGACTACACCGCCGGCATCTACTGCCTCGTCGCCTCGTTTACCGGCTACTTTACGTCGCTTGCCCTGGGCACCGAGTATGAGGCGAACGTCATCGCCAGCGTCCCCGATATGACACCCCGAACGGTCGCCATCGTCGTCGTCAGCGCCATCGTGTTCGGTCTAACCGCACGCCTCTTCGCCTGGTCGGTTCGAACCGTCAAGAGCCTCTACGGCCGCTTTATCACCAATTATCTTGTTCGCGCGCTCGTAGGCGCACTCGTAGTGCTCGCAGCTTACGCGGTGCTCGATGCCTGGAAGTACGCCGGCCTTGCCACCTGGCTCTCGGGCGCCGGTTTCGCCGGTAACACGACCCTCGCCGATGCCGCGATCAAGCTCGTCGTGACGGCGCTCACTCTGGGCGCCGGCTTCCAAGGCGGCGAGGTCACGCCCCTGTTTGGCATTGGAGCGGCACTCGGCGGCTGGATCGGCTGCCTCGCCGGAATTGACCCCAGCTTTCTGGCGGCCCTCGGCATGCTCGGCGTCTTCTGCGCCGGCCTCAACGTGCCCATCACCACCTGCATGATGGCCATCGACCTGTTCCACGGCACAGCAGCCGGGTTCTTTGTCATCGTTGCGTTTATCAGCTATCTTGCCGGCGGCCACCGCGGCGTTTATCCCGCGCAGCGCATTATCTCGCCCAAGCGCCGTTCGCTCATTGTGGACGAGGGCGGCACGGTGGCAGAGGCTATCGAGCGCCACAACGACCTGATAGAGTAGACGTAATAATCGCCGTGCAGCCACAATCGGGGGCAACGCAACCCGAGCGCGACCGCACCGTCACGCCATATGCCGGGAGTCGCCCCATGCACGCAACAGATTTTGGCCGCACGCTCATCATCGCCAATCCCGCCGCCCAATCGGGCGCGGCACGCGAAGTGGCCGAGCGCCTGCAGCGCTTTTTGGACATGACCGCGCGCTCATCCCAGTTTGACCTAGTGCTGACCGAGCGCATGGGGCACGCCAAGGAACTTGCCGCGCAGGCCCAGAGCTACCGCACCGTTATCGCACTCGGCGGCGACGGCGTGATCCACGAGGTCGTCAACGGACTCATGGCGCAGGAAGAGGCTGCCCGACCGGCTCTTGCCGTCCTGCCCGTGGGCTCCGGCAACGATTTTGCCCAGACGCTCGGCATCGATGATTTTTCCGGTAAAGATTTTGGCGCCCTGCTCACCTGCGAGCTGCAGCGTCAGGACATCGGGCGCATTCGCTCGTGGAACCCTGCAAGCGGCAGCGGCGAGGCGGCCGTCGAGTATTACGACCAGACGCTCTCCGTCGGCATTGACGCCGCCATCGGCCTGGGTACCACCGAGCTACGGAAGAAGACCGGCTTAACGGGTGCTCCGCTCTATACACTCTCGGGCCTGGAGCAGTTTGGCCTGCGCTATCGCAGCTACCCCATGACGGTTAGCTTTGACGGCGCGCCCGCCGAGCGCGTACGGGCGATTATCATGGCCATCCAGCTGGGCCCCACCTATGGCTCGGGCTATCGTATCTGCCCCGACGCCGACCCCTGCGACGGTATCCTCGACGTTTGCTACGCATGCGGCCCCGTACCACGTGCAGTTGCGCTGCCCATGTTCCTTTCAGCCAAGGACGGCCACCACACCAAGCTTCCGCCGGTGCGCATGCGCCGCTGCCGCCATGCCGAACTCACCTTCGAGGAGCCCAACTACCCCATCCAGGCCGACGGCGAGCCCATCGTCGCCTCACGCATCGAGGTCGACATCCTCCCCGCCGCCCTCGAGGTCTGGAGCCCAACCCACTAGCCAACCTAAGCTGCGGTGAAATAGGGGCTGTTTAAGCACTTCATCAGCCAAACAATCCCTATTTCACCGCAACTTAGAAGGAGATCATTCGTCGCCGGCGGGTTTGCGGCGGTTGGCCTTTTTGATGGCGTTGAAGTGCTTGTCGTTGAGCCTGCGCTGGCGCGATCGCTGAGGCACCTTGGTCTTTACGCGACGGCGCGGCGGACGGCCGCGACGCTCAAGCTCTGCCCTCAGCTTACGCAGACAGCTCGCGCGATTCTGAAACTGGCTACGGCTCTCGCGCGCCGTCACGACAATCCCCGTGGGCACATGCTTCATGCGCACAGCAGAGTCCGTCGTGTTCACGCCCTGGCCGCCCGGGCCCGTCGCGCGAAACACCTGCACCTCGCAGTCGCGCGCCAGCTCCTCGACCGACATCTCGGCAAAGCGCGCAAACTCGCGCCAACTCATCTTGTTCTCGTCCATATCGATACCTCCTCTCAAACAAAAAAATGTGACAAAGGGACCGTCCCTTTGTCACATCGCATGCGAATCGTATGTGCCGCTCGATTAGGCGAAGGTGATCTCGCCGTTCTCGCAGTCCATATCGGCGATACGGGCCAGACTCTCAACGCGGAAACCGCGCTCGCGGAGCTTGTCGCCGCCGCCCTGGAAACCCTTCTCCACGGCAATACCAATGCCGGAAACCTCGGCGCCCGCAGCCTCGCAGATCTTGATAAGACCCTCGAGCGCGCAACCGTTGGCCAGGAAGTCGTCGATAATCAGAACCTTGTCGCCCTCGGACAGGAAGCGCTTACCCACGATAACCGGATACTCCTTTTGCTTGGTAAAAGAGTAGATAGTCGTGGCATACTGCTCGCCGTCGAGGTTGATGGACTGGGCCTTCTTGGCAAAAACAACCGGCACGCCGCCAAAATGCTGAGCCGCGATGCAGGCCATACCAATGCCCGAAGCCTCGATCGTCAGAATCTTGTTGATCTCGACGCCCTCGAACAGACGAGCCCACTCGGCGCCCATGTGGTCGAACAGCTCAACGTCGCACTGGTGGTTGAGGAAGGCATCAACCTTAAGGACGTTACCGGCCTTTACGATGCCGTCACGGCGAATACGATCCTCAAGCTCCTGCATGGCGCAACCCTTTCTCGCGGCAATGATTCCGCGCGATGAACAAACGTTGCACGATAGTCTACCACGTACCGACCCCCACCCGCCCCACAAGCCCCACCGCACCATAAAGCCGCAAGACCAGTCAATTTGGGACGGGGCTCTTTTGACTACATTTATGAGCCCTTTTCCTTCGTTCCCCACGGATTTGCGAAGGGTGCGTGCCACGAAATCGGCCCATTTACTACGTTTAACCTGACACCCCTGTCCATACCCCCGATTCTCAAAAACCGGCAGGCTCTCTACCTGCGCTTTTGTTTTTAGCGAATGCGTCATGGTTTGAGGTGCACAGTTAAACGTAGTAGATGGGCGTGATTCTTGGCAGGCGACTCGCGAACACGCTAATGCCGGATGCGCGTCCTCACCAAACGTACCAATGTGAGCGCAAAGCCCACGGTAGCAACGGCCATCAGCACGTAGAATACCAAACGGAAGCCAAAGAGGAACACATCCGGACGGCCCGCCACATAGCTCGTGACCGTCTTACCCATTACCGCGCTCGTCTGTCCATACAGGATGCGCGACGCCGCCGTAATACCCAGCGCTATGCCCGCATAGCGCGCCAAGCTGCCCAAGCTGCCCGCAAAGCCAAGCGCCTCACGCGGAGCCGAACCCATATACAGCGAATTATTGGGACTCTGGAAGATCGACGTGCCGCACGACATAAACGCGACGCAGCACACGATCATCAAGATGGAAGAGTGCTCGTCAAGCGTGCTCACCGCAAAGAGACCGCACACGTACACGCCCAGGCCAACGGCCGTGGGCGCTTCACAACCAACACGGTCGGACACCGAGCCCGAAAGCGGACCCACAAAGGCATTCACGACCGGCATCGCCAAAAACAACAGGCCGGAGATATCGGAGCTAAAGCCGTGGGCATCCTGAAAGTAGAACGGCAGCACAAACTCGGAGGCACCGATACCCACGAACACGATAAGCATGCAAGCCAGGTTAATCGTGAAAGCCGAGCTCGCAAAGCAGCGACGCGCCGCCTCTGTCAACGGCATAGGGCGTTCGCCAGCCTCCGGCTTGACATGCGGCAGCGTGTAGAGTCCCACGATAAACGAGATGACGCCAATGGGAAGGTTGATGAGGAAGATGCTCTCCCAGGGAAAACTTGCCACGAGTACGCCGCCGAGCACGGGGCCGCACATCATGCCAAGAGCCACAAAGGTCGCAAGAATGCCCATGGCACGACCGCGCTCACGCGCCGGAAACGACTCGGTGATGATGCCCATATTGTTGGCCATCGCGGCGGCACAGCCAATGCCCTGCACGATACGCGCCAAGATAAGCACCTCGAGCGAAGCCGAAAGTCCGCAAAGCAGCGAGCCACCCGTAAAGACGATCACACCAAGCTGGAACACATTCACCTTGCCGCGCACATCGCCCAAGCGGCCAAACGGCAGCATGGCGACGCACGTCGCGAGCAGATACGCCGAGCTCACGAGCTGAATGCGGTCGAGACCCACACCCAGCTCCTTTTGCATCACCGGAAGCGCCACCGTCACGATGCTCGCATCCAGACACGCCATAAAGGTCATGACGAGCACGGTGAACAGAATCGCCCATTTATTCTTACCGTGGGTGTCGCCCTCCAGGGCAATGTGTTCGCGGCGCAGCTGCTCGGCAGTTTTCTCCATATATATCCTTTCTATCGTGCAACGCAAAAACGGGACCCCAATCGCCTACAAACGGTCACGATCGGGGTCCCGCCTACGGAATCGGAACTATGAGGACGTCGTCAGCCGAAAAGCCGTCCCACGCCTCGCACGCACGCTAGCCTAGCACTGCGCGAGCGCCTGCTCAAGGTCGGCAATCAGATCGGCCGTGTCCTCCAAGCCGCACGACAGGCGCACCATATCGGCGGAGATACCGCAGGCAATGAGCTCCTCATCGTTCATCTGGCGATGCGTGGCGTTTGCCGGATGCAGGCAGCAGGTGCGCGCATCGGCTACATGCGTGGCAATCTGGGCGAGCTTGAGGCTCTTCATAAAGGTCTCGGCCGCCGCACGACCACCGGTAAAGCCAAAGCTCACAACGCCGCACGTACCGTTGGGCATGTACTTCTGAGCCATGTCGTAGTATTTGTCGCCTTCCAGGCCCGGATAGCTCACAAAGCGCACCTTGGGGTGGCTCTGCAGGAACTTGGCGACCGCCAGTCCGTTCTCGCAATGACGCGGCATGCGCACGTGCAGGCTCTCGAGCGAGCTGTTCAGGAAGAACGCCGCCTGCGGGTTCTGCATGGGGCCAAGGTCGCGCATGAGCTGCGCGGTAGCCTTGGTAATAAAGGCGCCCTCACGGCCGAACTTCTCGGCATAGGTCACGCCGTGATAGCTCTCGTCGGGCGTGGTGAGACCCGGGAACTTGTCCGCATGGGCCATCCAGTCAAACTGACCGTGATCGACAATCACGCCGCCCAGGTAGGCCGCGTGACCATCCATGTACTTGGTGGTGGAGTGGGTGACAATATCGGCACCCCACTCAAAGGGACGGCACATCACAGGCGTGGGGAACGTGTTGTCGACCATCAGCGGCACGCCATGGTCGTGCGCAGCCTTGGCAAAGCGCTCAATATCGAGCACGGCCAGCGCGGGATTGGCGATGGTCTCGCCAAAGACGAGCTTGGTGTTGGGCTGGAAAGCGGCCTCCAGCTCTTCATCGGTGCAGTCGGGAGCGACGAAGGTGCAGGTCAGGCCCATGCGGCCCATGGTGTGGGCGAGCAGGTTGTAGGTGCCGCCGTAGATGGCAGAGCTTGCGACCACGTGATCACCGGCACCGGCAACGTTAAAGATGGCAAGGAAGTTCGCGGCCATGCCCGAGCTCGTGAGCATCGCAGCGGTACCGCCCTCCATCTCGCAGATCTTGGCGGCAACCAGATCGCACGTGGGGTTCTGCAGGCGGCTGTAGAAGTAGCCCGACTCCTCCAGATCGAACAACTTGCCCATGTGCTCGGACGTGTCGTACTTCCACGTCGTGGACTGATAGATAGGCACCTGACGAGGCTCCGCATCACCCGGACGATAGCCGCCCTGAACACACGTGGTACCGATAGTCTGCTCGCTCATATCTAGCTCCCTTGCTCGGGTTTTGTTTTATTCGGTTCACGATACCGCTACCCCGCACCCCTCTCAACCCATCACCCAGGTAGGTTATAGAACATAATCATCGGCTTTGTTTGTCCCAAATCTTAAGAACATGTTCGATAGCGAAAAACAATGCAATATGCATTGGTGTCTCAATGAGCAAATGCGCCAGCAAGGGTACCATAGGCGGGTACACCGCAATCAAGGAGACACCGATGAAGCAGATCGATACCACCCAGCTCGACACCGCCGCTTGCCAGGCCCAGGCTGCTGAATATCACGCCCGCGGCTTTAACTGCGCACAGGCCGTCGCCTGCACGCTCACGCCCGCCGTCGGGCTCGATCCCGAAACCGCGTTCACCCTCACCGAAGGCTTCGGCGCCGGCATGGGTGGCATGACCGAGACCTGTGGCGCCATCTCGGGCGCCGTGGCCATCATGGGCTTTGTGATGAGCGACGGCATGGAGAACCCCAAGACCAAGGGCCAGACGTACAAGCTGTCGCGCGAGATTGCCAAGCGGTTTGGCGAGAAGAACACGACGACCATCTGCGGTACGCTCAAGGGCGTCGGCTCGGACCAGGGTCCGCTCCGCAGCTGCCCCGGCTGCATCGACGATGCCGTCGAGATCGCCTGCGACGTGTTGAAGCAGCTCGCTGAGTAAACGAAGGCAACAAAAAACGACGGCCGGCGTGCTTGGGATCCACCCCAAAGCACGCCGGCCGTCGCCGTTAAAACTCGTCAAACTCGGGAGCGCCGACCTCGATCTCCTCGCGGCCAGCCATAAGCTCGCGCATCTTAGTGCAAAACGGCTCCTGCTCCCCCGCCTTAAACACCAAATGGAGTGCCACAGCGTCCGCGTAGTCAGTGCCCGAAACCTTGGCGCCCGAGTCCTGTGCCAAACGAAGTACTTGCTCATACTGCGGATAGGCCACATGTACGTCAACGGGCACGACACTTGTCATCTCGACGACCTGCCCGGCTTCCTGCGCCGTCGCAACCGCTGCCTGCGTCGCGGCCGTATAGGCACGCACCAGACCACCTGGTCCCAACAACGTGCCGCCAAAATAGCGCGTCACCACACAGCAAACATTTTTGAGCCCCGCACCGCGAAGCACCTCGAGCGTGGGCATACCGCTTGTGCGGCTCGGCTCACCGTCATCGCTCTGACGCTCACGACCGTCGACCAAAATCCACGCAGGAACATTATGACGAGCATCGTAATGGCGCTTGCGAACCATCTCGATAAAGGCGTTTGCCTCGTCCTCGGACTCAATATGGACCAGCTGGGCAATAAACCGACTCTTGCGGTCGACAAACTCGCCCATAGCCTCAACATTCGATTGCAAAGTAAAATAGCTGTCCAACAAAGCCCCTCAAACAAAAGCAAAGCAACAAACAGCCTCAATAATACGGCAAAGACAGCACCGGTACCCTCGCTAACAAGAACGGAAATGCCGATGATTCCGTCAACGAAAGCGAGAACCCGCCAGCACGAGCAAGGTGCCTTGAAAGCCGAGGGCATTGACCTTTTGGTCATGCCCGAAGGCTTGAAAGGCAGATTGCCGCGCTGACGGGTTCGCAGCGTCAACAAAATGCTGAGTGGGCCTGTAAGCCGGGTTCTGTCGTGAACGGTCATTTATCTTGTCTGCACGTTACCGTGCAGCTCCACGCACGCTACCCGAACGCGGACCGGGCCGGCCCATAGCGTTCCTATTCGCGCTTGCTCCGGATGGGGCTTGCCAAGCCGCCGTGTTGCCACGACGCTGGTGGTCTCTTACACCACCGTTTCAGCTTTTCCCTTTACGCCTTACGGCGCAGGTGGGAGTCTTCTTTTCTGCGGCGCTTTCCGTCGGATCACTCCGCCCGGCCGTTAGCCGGCATCCCGCCCTCTGGAGCCCGGACTTTCCTCACGCGCACTGCAAGCAGTACATCGCGCGACCGTCTGGCCCACTCAGCAGTGCAAGAGTGTAGCACACCGCCAGCACACGCAACGGCACAACGCAAACGCTCGCACGATAAACCAAGAACCACCCTTGCGCTACAATAATTCCGTCGATGGGCAACGTCGTCAGTCGAGACGCGACCGCGCTCCGCACCCCTCCGTCTACTCGGTGCGTTCCCGCCTCCTCCCCGAGGCGGGATGTCGGCATTTTTTTCATGCACCGACAACTCAATAGCAAGCGGATGGTCAAAACAACGTTAAGCGCGGGCAACATCGAGCATCTCAGCAGCAAACGAAAAAGGGACCCGTCCATTACGGACGGATCCCTTAAAACAAGTGATCGTCAAACCGATTTACTCGGCGTCGGTCTCCTCGTCCTTCTTCTCGGAAGGCAGCGGGGTGACCTCGATCTCGACGCCCAGAGTCTCAGCAGCGGACTTCATGGACAGGGAGATACGACGACGGTCGAGGTCGATCTCCATGACCTTGACCTGAACCTTGTCGCCCACGTGGGTGACCTGAGAAGGCTGATCGACGTGCTTGTTGGCCATCTCGGAGATGTGCACCAGGCCCTCGATGCCCTCGCCCAGGTCGACGAAAGCGCCGAACGGGACAAGCTTGGTCACAGTGCCCTCGACGATAGCGCCGACGGGGTACTTCTTGACCAGTGCGCGCCACGGATCCTCGGTGGTCTGCTTGAGACCCAGGGAAATGCGCTCGCGGTTGAGATCGACGTCGAGAACCTCGACCTCGACCTCCTGGCCGACCTTGACAACCTCGGAAGGATGGTTGACGTGGTTCCAGGAAAGCTCGGAGATGTGGATGAGGCCGTCGATACCGCCGAGGTCGACGAAGGCGCCGAAGTCGACGATGGAGGAAACAGTGCCCTGGAGACGCATGCCAGACTTGAGCTTGGACAGGATCTCGGAGCGCTCGGCCTTACGGGACTCCTCGAGCACGACGCGACGGGAGAGGACGACGTTGTTGCGGTTGCGGTCCATCTCGATGACGCGGGCCTCGATGCGGGTGCCCATGTAGGAGGTGAGGTCCTTGACACGACGGAGGTCGACGAGGGAGGCGGGCAGGAAGCCACGCAGGCCGATGTCGAGGATCAGGCCGCCCTTGACAACCTCGATAACCTCGCCCTCGACGTTCTCGCCGGAGTTGAACTTCTCCTCGATGCGGTTCCAAGCACGCTCGTACTCGGCACGCTTCTTGGACAGGACCAGACGACCGTCCTTGTCCTCCTTCTGGAGAACCAGGGCCTCGATGGGATCACCGAGTGCAACGATGTCTGCAGGGTTAGCGTCCTTGCGGATGGACAGCTCGCGGACCGGGATAACGCCCTCGGACTTGAATCCGATGTCAACGAGCACCTCGTCATGCTCGATCTTAACGACAGTGCCGTTAACGAGATCGCCCTCATCAAAGTCGGTAATCGTACCGTCGATGAGGTTGTTCATCTCCTCCTCGTTGACATCGTCAAGAGAGAAAATGGACGAGTTCTGAATCTCACTCAAAGGTGGACCCCTTTCGAACTACGGGGCCCCGATTGCTAGGACCTACAGAAGGGTGCGACAAGCACACAACGTTTAGGAACACTCGGGAGCCGACAGATACTAATGTGATGCTTATGCAATCACGTTCGTATAGATTACGGGGAAACGACTTCGATTTCAAGCGTGAACTGCGTTTTTTTACTCGTGTGGAGACTTTTTCGTAATCTTATGGACAGCCGTCTTCACAACTTGACGATAAGCGGATAGAGATACGGCTTTGGAGTAAAGTATCCGGAGCCAACGATTCTGGAACGGTTTTTCGAGAAAGGTGCCCGCGTGCTCAAAGCAGTCGTTTTCGATATGGACGAGACGCTTCTTAGCATCAACCTCAATGCGTTCATCCTTCGCTATTTTAAGGATGTATCGTCGATGCTCGCGGACATTGGACGTCGCAGCCGCGGTGGCACGATGGCACGCCTGGGAACCATTTTGGTCGACCTCAACGCCAACCGTCGCAGTGGCACGGACAATCGCACCAATCTTGAGTTTTATCAGACCGAGGTCGAGCGCAGATGCGGCATTTGCCTCTCGGACCCCCTCATCAACGAGGCGTTTACCTACTACGAGCGCGAGATTTTGCCGTTCAAAAACGACGACATGATCAACGCGAAGGCAATGCCCGGCGCGCACGCCGCGCTCCAGGCAGTACAGGACGCAGGGCTGCGCTGTGCACTCTTCACCAATCCCAGCTTTCCCCAGGGTGCCATCGAGTGTCGCATGGGCTGGGGCGACCTGGCCGACGCCCCCTTTGAGCTCGTAACGCACATGGGAAACGCTACTCGCTGCAAGCCCGATGCCACCTACTATCTAGAGCAGCTGCAGGTGATGGGACTCGAGCCGCACGAGGTACTCATGGTGGGCAACGATCCCAAGCGCGACTTCCCCAGCCCCGACTGCGGCATCCAGACCGCCTACGTGGGCCAGGGAAAACCGAGCCGAGCAACCTGGCGCGGCACCATGGAAGACTTCGCCCGCAACTTCAACGCCGTAATCGAGGCCTTCTACGAGCACCAAGTAGCCAACGAGCTGTCGTAGGCGCATCAAACCAACAAAGACCACGCCGACGTTTTGGCACCGACAGCGAAAACCCGTCAGAGCGAGCAAGGTGCCTTGAAACGAGGCGGCATTGATCTTTTGATCATGCCGCCGAAGTTGAAAGGCAGATTGCCGCTCTGGCGGGTTTGCAGCGTCAACCGGTTACGCGGGTTGGTAAACCCGCGTAACTAACAAACTTGAGTTTTTCCAATCATAATGTTGAGGATCTCGACGTCGGTATCCTTCATGCCCACGCGGCCCACATAGCCCATGCTGGCGATCGTCTGCTCGACGGTATCCTGGATCAGGCCCTCGCCGGCGCGGAATCCACGACCCTGCATGGCCATGTCGTGGCCCAGAATCGCCGCATCAACGGCAGCGGAAATCTTGGCGGCGCAGCTCGCCTTGGCGCCATCGCACACGATGCCGCCCACGTTGCCAAGCGTGTTGGAGACCGTCGCACCGATCTGCTCGCGCGTGCCGCCGCACAGCCAGGTAATCGCTGCGCCGGCACCGCACGCAGCGCAAATGGCGCCGCAAAACGCCGAAAGCGCACCAATATAGCTCTTGATATGCACAGCGATAAGGTCGGACAGCATCACGGCACGCACCAGACGCTCATGGTCGCAACGCAGGTACTCGGCATATTCCATGACGGGCAGCGCGCAGGTAATGCCCTGGTTGCCCGAGCCGCACACGATGGCGACCGGCAACGCGCAACCGTTCATGCGGGCATCGGATCCGGCCGCAGCGCGAGCGCGAGCGCGGCAGGCGACATCGTCGGCGCGAGCCCCCAACAGCGTACGCCCCACCTCGGCGCCCCAAGCGTGCGCCAGGCCCTCGGCGCTGATGGCGCCGTTCAGCTCGATCTGGCGCTCAACGGCAGCGCGAGCGCCCTCAATATCGCCGTCCTCGATAAAGTCGATGATGGACTCGATCGACATGGGCGTGTCGGCGCTATCAGCAGCACGCTCGGCCACCACGCGCTCGGCGCAGGCGGCGCACTCCCCCGCCGACTTACCGCACACTGGAATGCCGTCGAGCGTATGACAGGTAACATTGGTGTGGTGGTCGGTAATCTCAACAACCGCGGTATGTCCCTCTGCCGTGGCGGTCACCTTGATATACAGGTTCGGCACGCCCTCGGCAAGCGACACATCGCAGTAGCCGGCATCCGCCAGAAGCTCGCTCACGCGAGCGCGGTCCTCATCGTCAACGCTCTCGAGCACCTCGAGCGCACTTTTTGCATCGCCGCCCACGGCGCCCAGCACCGCGGCCGCCTCAATGCCATGCATGCCGCCCGAATTGGGCACGGTCACGCTCTTCACGTTCTTGATAATGTTGCCCGAACAGGCAATGTCCATATGCTCGGGTTCGCAACCGAGCGTCTGACTCGCGAGTGCCGCCGCATAGGCAACGGCAATGGGCTCGGTGCAGCCGAGCGCGCAGACAAGTTCGCGGTTCAAAACATCACAAAACGCGGCATCGCGGGCGGAATCGACGGACATAAGCATCTCCTGTATACATAACGAGGTGGTTCTTATTTATATTCAACTTCTTCATTTGATACCAAGGCGCAAAAAACCGCAACCCGGGTTCCGGCAGACGGCGGCACGAAGCGAACTGACGGCATATTTCGTGATGAGCTGATGATGATAGTTGCTAAAGCGTTTGACCAAAAAACGCCCGAGTGTTTACGCAAAAGTCGCGCTATCATGCAGTCGAACGCGGTAAAACCTTTAGCAATTCCGCCGCACGGACCAGAGAGGAACCATCCATGAAGATCGGTATCGGTAACGACCACGCCGCCGTCGAGCTCAAGAACATCATTTCCGAGCACCTGAAGGAGCGCGGCTGCGAGGTCGTGAACTTTGGCACCGACACCTCCGAGAGCTTCGACTACCCCATCGCCGGCTACAAGGTGGGAAAGGCAGTTGCTAACGGCGATGTCGACCTGGGCATCCTGATCTGCGGCACTGGCGTCGGCATCAGCCTGGCTGCCAACAAGGTCGAGGGCGTGCGCGCCGTCGTGTGCTCCGAGCCCTTCAGCGCCAAGCTCTCGCGTATGCACAACAACACCAACGTGCTCGCCTTTGGTGCCCGCGTCGTGGGCTCCGAGCTCGCCAAGATGATCGTTGACGAGTGGCTCGATGCCGAGTTTGAGGGTGGCCGTCACGAGCGTCGCGTCAACCTCCTCAACGAGATCGACCAGACTCGCGGCCTTAAGGTCGTCGATGAGGCTTAAAGCACACAACGCCACAAGCTAGCAGCAAGGGGCCCGCTCGGAACACACATCCGAGCGGGCCCCTAAGTAGATTTCTAGGCATGTCCCAAAAATCTACCGGCATAAATAAGAGCGTCGCGGATGGAGTTCCGCGACGCCCAAGCCACACGCTAACAGCTTTAAGGAGTCAAAGCTGGTTTAGCCAAAGAAGCGCTTGATCTCGATCTCGGCGTTCTCCAGGCAGTCGGAGCCATGGATCACGTTGGCGTTGACATCGACGGCAAAGTCGCCGCGGATGGTGCCGGGGGCGGCATCAAGCGGGTTGGTAGCGCCCATGAGGGTGCGCATCTTGGAGACGGCAGAAAGACCGGAAACGACCATCTTGACGACCGGGCCGCTCGTCATAAAGTCGCAAAGGCCGCCAAAAAAGGGCTTGTCTGCCAGGTGAGCGTAGTGCTCCTCGACGGTAGCGCGCTCGAGCATGGTCATCTCCATGCGCTCGATGACAAGGCCGCTGCGCTCGATGCGGGCAACAATCTCGCCGATCTTGCGATCGCGCACGGCGTCGGGCTTAATCATGATGAAGGTCTTCTCGATAGCCATAAGGTAGCCTTTCAAGTAGGTTCGCGCGTGCCCAAGTCCCATTCCGGCACCCGCCTGGACTGCATCGTAACAGAGTTTTAGCTGCAGTTAAACAAAAAGCTGTTTTTTGAATCGCTACAATTTATTGAAGCGTTCCATATGTGTCACTTCTGTTTCGAAGCCCGCTTAGAGTACCATCCGCTCCGCCACCAACTGCACCGAACCGAGCAGACGGTCGGTTGCCGCCCGTGAACGTACCCCCTTCACAACCTGCCCAAAGGTCCTACAGAAGTTCTCGACAAGCCCCTCCCCCATGGCAACAAAAAACGGACGTCCGCATCGGCAGACGCCCGTAAAAGCAAAAACGGTTTATCAGAAAATGGCCGAAATGACTTCAGGCAAGCCCCTAGTTTGCCCCATGGCCCATCTCGACGACCTTGGTCAGCGAACCAAACGTGCCCTCATCGGCAGCAAGCTGTGCCTCGGCGCGCTCCAGCTGCACGGCAACGGCGGCAGGAGCAGTGCCGCCCTCGGTCGTACGCGCGGCGACAATCGACGGGATGTCGAGTGCCTCGGTAATATCGTGCTCAAAGAGCGGGCTTGCTTCCTGAAACACCTCAAACGGCAGATCCTCAAGATTGCAACCGCGCTTCTCGCACATCAGGACCAGGTGACCCACCACGGCGTGTGCCTCGCGGAACGGCAGGCCGCGCTTTGCCAGGTAATCGGCAACGTCGGTGGCCGCCAGGTGACCAACGCCGCACTCGCGCGCCATGGCATCCTCGTTGACGGTCCAGGTCGAGATCATGCCGGCCATAACGGACAGACACTGCATGAGGGTGTGGGCGGTATCGAGCGCGCCCTCCTTATCCTCCTGCAGATCCTTGTTATAGGCGAGCGGCAGGCCCTTCATGGTCACGAGCAGCTGCACCAGGTTGCCGTACACGCGACCGCTCTTGCCGCGGATAAGTTCCGCAAAGTCGGGGTTCTTCTTTTGCGGCATGATGGACGAGCCGGTAGAGTACGAGTCAGAAAGTGTGATAAAGCCAAACTCGGAGCTCGACCACAGCACGATCTCCTCGGAGAGGCGCGACAGGTGCATTGCCATAACGGAGCCGGCGTAATGCAGGTCGAGCAGGAAGTCGCGGTCGGAAACGGCGTCGAGCGAGTTGGGAATCACACCAGCAAAGCCAAGTTCGGCGGCCGTCATCTGGCGATCGAGCGGATAGCTCGTACCGGCAAGCGCTGCGGCACCCAATGGGCAGTTATCTGCGGCATCGAAAGCGGCCTTCAGGCGCGTAAAGTCGCGCGCGAACATCCAGGAATACGCCAGCAGATGATGCGATAACAACACAGGCTGGGCGTGCTGCATGTGCGTGTAGCCGGGAAGAATGACCTTGTCGTACTTCTTAGCCACATCCACCAGCACATGGCGCAGCGAAAGATTAGCCCCCATAAGCTCCTTGGCCAGCGCCTTGACGCCCAGGCGGGTATCGGTCGCCACCTGGTCGTTGCGCGAACGTCCGGTATGTAGGCGCTTGCCCGCCTCGCCAATGCGACGTGTCAGCTCGCTTTCGATGGACATATGAATGTCCTCGTCGTTGATGTCGAAGGTAAAGTTGCCGGCATCGATATCCTGCTCGATTCCGCTCAGGCCCTCGGCAATCGCTTGCTCATCCTCGGCACTAATGATGCCCTGGGCGGCCAGCATCTTGGCATGGGCCTTAGAGCCGGCAATATCCTGCTTATAGAGATGCTTATCGACCGGCAGCGACGCGCCAAACTCCTGCGTGACCTCGGCCACGCCCGCCTCAAAACGACCACCCCAAAGAGCCATGGGACCGTCCCCTTTCATCTAAAACCAAAACATCGACGCCCAAAGCGGCGCGCCCTGACGCTAAAGCGATTTATCAACCGCTAGTTTTGCACATTCCCTGCGGTACGCGGGGCTAGAGCATTAATTCGCAAAGAAGTGACGCACCATGCACTTGGCGCCCATCGACTCCCTCCGGATGTTGCCCTGCGAGCCATCAATCCAAGCCTTCAGGCTCATGGGGACCTCCTCCACCTTGGCGGTATCGAGCTCAGGGGAAAGAGAAAGCAAAGCGTGAGCGATAGCATCAATCATAGTAGGTACTCCTCAGATATACATAGGCACAAGGCCGTCAAATCGATAGAAAGAGCCCCGCCGGACAACCCCGGCGGGGCTCGGACTCAGCCGCAGGTGCGGCGTCATATATGCGGGCGGAACGTAGGGGCCACCGATGTTAAGAAGTGTCAGCAAGCATAACGAAAGGTAGGGACCCCATGCGCCCGTTATGTATCACGCGGATGGGCCGCGCGGATACCAAGGAAAGGAAAGAAGCCTTATGCCTGGGCGGCAGCGGAGCTGGGACCCTGGACCTTAGCCCACGTCTTGAGCGACAGCGTGTCGATCTCGATAAAGCCGGCGCTGGCCTTCTCGTCAAACGTGGTGTCACGGTCGTAGGTAGCCAGACCGTAGTCGTAGAGGCTAAAGGGGCTCTTGCGGCCGACGACGTGGCAGTTGCCCTTAAAGAACTTCAGACGGACGGTGCCGGTCACGAACTTCTGGGTATCGGCCATAAAGGCATCGAGCGCGTTCTTGAGCGGGCTGTACCACTGGCCGTTGTACACGGCGGTGGCCCAATCCTGCTCGAGCTTGATCTTGGTCTTGAGCAGGTCGCCTTCGACGCAGATGTCCTCGAGTGCCTTGTGGGCGGTGATGAGCGTCAGGGCGCCGGGAACCTCGTAGCACTCGCGGCTCTTGAGGCCCACCAGACGATCCTCGACCAGGTCCAGACGACCAAAGCCGTTGTCGCCGGAGATCTTGTTGAGGGCGATGACGATCTCGGAAAGCTTCATCTTCTTGCCGTCGACGGCGACCGGCTTGCCCGCCTCGAACTCGATCTCGGTGTAGGTCGGGGTGTCGGGCGTGTCCTCGGGATTCTTGGTCATAACCCAGGCGTCGTCGAGCGGCTCGTTCCAGGGATCCTCCAGGTGACCGCACTCGATGGCGCGACCCCACAGGTTGTCGTCGATGGAATAGGGGTTGTCGTTAGCACCCTCGGGAACCGGAACGTTGTGGGCGTGGGCGTAGGCAACCTCGTCCGGACGGCACTTCAGATCCCACTCGCGAACCGGGGCGATAACCTTGAGCTCGGGGTCGAGAGCCTTGACGGCAGCCTCGAAACGGACCTGGTCGTTACCCTTGCCGGTGCAGCCGTGGGCGACATAGGTCGCGCCAAACTCGTGAGCGACCTCGACGAGCTTCTTGGCGAGCAGCGGACGGGACAGAGCGGAGAGCAGCGGGTACTTGTTCTCGTACATGGAGTTGGCGGCGATGGCCTTGGTCAGGAACTCGTCGGAGAACTCGTCGCGCAGGTCGAGCACCTGGCAGTCGAGAACACCCAGGTCGAGGGCCTTCTGCTTCTTGGCATCCAGGCCGGTCTCCTCCTGGCCCACGTTGCCGCAGACGCAAACGACATCGAGATTCTTCTCATCCTGGAGCCACTTGACACATACGGATGTATCAAGACCACCGGAATATGCGAGAACGACTTTTTCCTTGCTCATGGCTGTTTCCTTTCGCCCTTGGTAGCTAGTTAGAACATCGGTCAGTTGCAAGTCAGATTGAGGTCAAATACCGTGCAATATCAGGTTAAATAGCAAAAATCAGCACATACATGCCCCAGAAACATGCAGCAATGTCGTGCTAAAACCCAACGACCTCAAAATGACTCTGTTGGAGCATTTCGCCCCATGCGGACAGAGACGATTGTTATCGTCGTCGGGAAATTGCGCGCTGGCGTCGGATGGCATTGTCTGCAGTGGTGATGATCTTTACGAACTGCATCTGCCTCTCCTTTCACGTATCGCCGGGCGCAATTCATATATCGCAAACGGTACCTTTTCCTCGGTAAGCGGTGCTTTTGCCGTCTCCGTTTTCGATGGTCGCTATCATACGCTAAAGTGCTTGCTGCACAAGTGACAAATTCAAATTTCTGAAAAGTTTTTTCATTACTTTGTGAAGAGTGGTGCAAATACGCGTCAATCCTGCGAAAATACGCCCGACTACTAGTTAATGGTTATAACGTCTGAAACAATCTCGAAACGAAAGGCGCGCTTTTATGCAAACTTACGAATCAGATGCCAGTATCGGCAACATCAAGATTCTCGCCGTCGATATGGACAAGACGCTTCTCACCGACGAGCGTGTGCTGCCCCAGGGCCTCGATGAGCGTCTGGACAAGCTCGCCGACGCCGGTATCGTATTCTGCCCCGCCAGTGGACGTCCCGCCCCCAAGCTCGAGGAAATGTTCGAGGGCATTAAGAACCGCCTCGCTTTTTGTCCCGACAACGGTGCCTGCGTCATCTATCGTGGCAACTATATCTATAAGAGCAATATCGACGTGGCTCTGTACCAGCAGGTGCTTGCCCGTGCCTCGGAGGACCCGCGCGCCGTTCCCGTGCTGTGCTGCTACGACGAGTTTTACGTGCTTGCCCGCGACCACCAGTATCACGACGAAATCAGTGTCTACTACAACACGATCAACTACGTCGACACCTTTGGGGGTCTCGACATCGAGTCCAACAAGATCTCGATCTTCTTCCCTGCCTATGATGCCGAGCCCGCGTTCCGCGAGACCTATAACCCCGCGTTCTCCGACCAGCTCTATGTCACCAATGCCGGTCGCGAGTGGATCGACTTTATGAACCTGGGCGTCGACAAGGGCGCCGGTGTCGCACATCTATGCGAACAGCTCGGCATCGATATCGCCGATGCCGCCGCCGTGGGCGACACCTACAACGACATCCCCATGCTCGAGCGCGTCGGTCACAGCTTTATCGTCGACAATGCCGAAGAGCATATGAATGCGCATGCCAAGTGGCGCATTCCGAGCAACAACGACGGGGGCGTACTGACGCTCATCGACGCCATCTTGGCGGCTCGTTAAACTCACCGCCAAGCCCGGGGCCGGCTGTTTGATTTTTGCTCGGTCAGGTCCTGGGCTCGCTCGAAGGCCACATTAAGTGGCCTTCGGCTCGTGCGGAATCTACAAAAATCAAACAGCCGGCCCCGGGCTTGGCTATGTTGACTCACTTGCCGCCTAAATGGCGTCTTGGCGTCTAGATACTTGGTCTGAATTAATTTGGAATGAAGGGGGCTCTTTATTGAAAGGGCCCCCTTCTGCTGTGTGCCATGGCTAGCATGCTTGGTGAATTATGATCGGTGTTATTCGCCGTATCTTGCCAGAATCTCTTCGCGGCTTTCTTGTAGGTATTCTTTCATAAAGGGAATCGAGAAGGTCACGAAGCCCGGTGCCGTTGGCTCAATTACCTGGCGCGATATCAGCTTGCGACGGTATGGGCTCAAATAGCCTGACGATTTACCCAGCACCTTGGCAATTTCTGCCACCGATGTGACATCCGACATATCACTCATGGCGAGAATAAAATCGATTGCCGTCTTGGGCAGGCCGGAAATAGCGGTCTCGAGCACCGCCGTCTTGAATTCTTCGAGAGCAGACTCGATCCCCTTACGGGCATCAGCAAGCGTTATTGTAATCGGGCCTTCTCCATCGCGACCCTTTAGCCAGGCCGCACGCCACACGTGGTATCCCACCAGCTGAATCAGGTAAGCATATCCCCGCGTTGCCCCAGTTGAGGCGTCAAGCGCGTCGTCGTCAATCGAGAGCCCCGAATCCTCAATCGTCTGAAGCAGCGAATAGTGCACTTCGTCAAGTGGAATGGCATCGAGTTCCTCGGGCTTGGCGCGACGCAGGAACGTCAGAGATTTCCCATTTAAAATATCGAGAACACCCGTCGTGATTCCCGCGAAGACGAGAGCAATATTCTGCTCATCGCGAATCATAAACTGCACGGCCGATGCAATGGTCCGAATTGCATCCATCGGAGCATCCTGAACCTCATCGATTGTTATCAGAAGGCCTTTGCCGCGCTTGGACATCTCGCCCGTCGCGAGGCCTAGAAGCGACTCAAAATCATCAGGCGAAGCACTTAAATGCTGTGCCTCAATAGAGGCAAACGGAACCTGGGCTTTTAGGCGCATCTCATTGAAAAAGGGTGCTCGCTTGAGCTTTCTGGAAAGAGACTCGACCAACTCGTCGGAACCGGCGACATTGACCACAAGCCAGCCTTGATCCTCTGCAATCTTGGCGAGCTCGGACAATAGAACGGTCTTACCCGAACCGCGGGGCCCCGTGATGCGCATCAGGCGGCCAGGAGCGCCCTCTCCCTCATACAAGCCCTCGACAAAATCGTTGACGACCTTATCGCGGCCGACGAGCACGGGCGGCATCTTGCCGGCAGTCGGCTTGAAAGGATTTCTGTATTCCATGCGACCTCCCAACCCTGGTTTCAACTCGATTCTATTTTCATAAGTTTCATAAATCTCATAAGATTCATAAGACTCATAAGATTGATAAATCTCATAAACAAAAGGACCCAAGCATGTTGCTCGGGCCCACTGGGGGCTACTTTGCGTCGGCCCAAGTTACGCCGGTGCTGGCTTCGGCGATGAGGGGGACGCGTAGGTCTACGACGTGCTCCATGACGTCGCGGACCATGGCGGTGAGGCGTTCGACTTCGTCGACGGGGCACTCAAAGTCCAGTTCGTCATGTACCTGCAGAATCATGTGGGCGGCAAAGCCCTCTTCTTCTAGGCGACGGCTGACGCGGGCCATGGCGATCTTAATGATATCGGCCGCGGTGCCCTGCATAGGGTGGTTCATGGCCGTGCGCTCACCAAAGCCGCGGAGCTGCGGGTTTTTGGCCTTGAGCTCAGGAATGTGACGGCGACGGCCATACATGGTCTCGGCATACCCCGTCTGCTTGGCACGCGCCACCACGTTGTCCAGGAATGTGCGCACGCCGGGGTAAGCCTCGTAGTAGCGATCGATCATATCGCGTGCCTCGGCCATCGAGATATGCAGCGACTGCGACAGACCGTAGGCCTGCTGGCCATACACAATGCCAAAGTTCACGGCCTTGGCGCGGCTGCGCAGGTCGGGCGTTACCTCGGATACCTGGACGCCAAATACGCGCGCGGCCGTCTCGGCATGGAAGTCCTCGCCCTCGTTAAAGGCGCGCACCAGGTGCTCGTCACCCGAAAGATGCGCGAGCAGGCGCAACTCGATCTGCGAGTAGTCCACCGCCAAAAAGACGCTCCCCTCGCCCGCCGAAAACGCCGTCTTGACGGTACGACCCAGCTCCGAGCGCGTCGGAATGTTTTGCAGATTGGGGTCGCTCGAAGACAGACGGCCCGTCGCCGTAATGGTCTGGTTGTACGTGGTGTGCACGCGACCATCGCTGCGACGCAGCGGACCCAGCGTGTCCAGATAGGTCGACTTAATCTTGGACTTCTCACGCCAGTCCAAGATCAGGCGCACAATCTCGTGGTCACGGGCAAGGTCGGTCAGCACCTTGGCGTTGGTCGAATAATAGCCGCGCTTGGTCTTTTTGAGGCCCTTGGTCGGAAGGCCCATCACATCAAAGAGCACGTGCGACAGCTGCATGGGGCTACCGATATTAAAGGTCTCGTCGCCGGCCAGGTCGCGAATGCTGCGCTCGACCTCGGCAATCTGGGTTGCGAGGCCCTCGGACAGATTGTGCAGACGATCGGGGTCAACGAGCATACCCGCGCGCTCCATCTTGGCAAGCACCGGCACGAGCGGCATCTCGATGCCGTCGAACACGTTGGCGGCGTTCTCGCGAGCCATGCGATCGCGCAGCGGCGCCACCAGGGCCAGCGTCAGGGCCGCCGTGCGAGCAGCGGGTGCCGGTGCGTCCTCGCCGGCACCCTCCGCACCGCGCGCCGCCGGCAGCGACATCTGCAGATACGTATCGGCCAGATACGCCTCATCAAACTCGGAGCGGTCGGAGTCCAGCAGATAGGCAGCGACCACGGTATCGAAGATGCGTGTGAAATCGGCAGCCAGCGGATCCATAAGCTCGGGCTCAGAGGAATCGATGGGCGAAAGCTCGTGCAGAAGTGCCTTCATATCCGGACTCGCCACGCGGCCCTCCATAAACAGACGCGCGAGCACGCCGGCAATCACGCCGTGGGCGACGTTGAAGCCCTCAGCCTCGACCGCCGCGCTGCCGTCGCCCTCCTCGAGCGCGAACAAGCCCTTGGAAGTCGCCAGCCACAGCGTGCGCGTCAGACCAAAGAGTGCGCCCTCTTCCTTGTCGTCGTCCACCACGGCGGCGACCCACTCGCCGGCTTCAATCGCGCGGGAGACCTCAGCCGCGACGACACCGAGTGCCTCGGCATCGCCGGCGGCGGCACGCACCATCGCAGGCGTCTCAAATACACTGGCCGCACCCACGGCCCCGCCCTCGCCGCCAATCAGCGCCAAGAAGCGGTTCTGCATGGCCGTTATGCCGAGCGTGCCCAGCGCCGCGGAAACCTCGTCGGCAGAAAACGCCGGGAAGGACGTTGCATCAAAATCGAGCTCGACGGGCGCATCGGTACGAATGGTCGCGACCTTACGGCTCAGCAGCGCGTCGTCAATGTGCGCGCGCAGGTTCTCGCCCATCTTGCCCTTAACCTCGTCGGCGTGCGCGATAACCTCGTCCAGGCTGCCATA
>CAKUHK010000030.1:0-24888 GCA_934655965.1 uncultured Collinsella sp. | reverse complement strand
AGGTCAGCGCCCTTTCGTTTCACGTCACCTTGCCTCAAATGCGACCCGCTCGCTGACTTATGCTCAACCTATGGTGTCATCTCACCTCAAAAGTACTAATTGGTTCCGCCGTTCGGTAGTCATTGGGGACGTTCTTAAACGATTGCCCAACGGATATTGCGCACATGGCTCGCATGATAGCCGTCTCTTTTATGTTTCCTTTAGCCATCGCTGCCTAGGATGGGGGTTAGTCGGCAGGAAGGGAGCGTCTATATGGACGACGCGAGCGATCGTGCAATCGAAGAGGACATGCTCGATCAGTTCAACTATTTTGATGATGAGGACGAGGAATTGATCGATCGTCGCGAGCCGGCGGCGCTCGATGCTTTCGACCTTGTTGATGAAGGGCCCGACGAGGACGAGGTCGAATCGACGAAACCCCCACAGCCTTCGCACCATGATTCGTTGCTCTCAAGAGTCCCCATGCACCACGGTGTCCGTGCCGGCGCCCTCCATATGAAAACCGACTGGCGCCAGATCGTGACGGCAGGCGATGAGCTTGCCGTCGATGCGCCGCTCACCGATAAATCATCCATCATCTGCCGCACCGGCATGCTTATGCTGGCAAGCGGAACAGGTGCCTGGCGCGTGCGCGATACCATGAATCGTGTTGCTGCCGTACTCGGCGTCACGATTCACGTCGACCTGAGTCTCCTGTCGTTTGAGTGCACCTGCATCGAAGGCGGCCACTGCTTTAACGAGGTCGTCAGCCTACCCACAACGGGAGTCAATACTCATCGCATTTGGATGATGGAGAGCTTCTTAAAGGAAATCGAGGTTTACGGGCGCCGGTTTACCGTGCATGAGTACCACGAGATGCTCAAGACCGTTGAGAGTTCAAAACCCGATTACACTCCCTGGCAACAGGGCCTTGCGGCGGCCTGTGCTTGTGGCGCCTTTGTCTTTTTGCTCGGCGGCGGCCCTATCGAGATGGCTTGTGCATTTGTGGGCGCTGGTGTCGGCAACTTCGCTCGCTCCCATATTCTCAAGCAAGGCCTTGGCCAGTTTAGCGCGCTGACGATCGGCGTTGCGCTCGCTTGCGTTTCGTATCTGCTGGCATTGCTCGGCCTTGGCCAGGTCATTCCGGGGGCAATGTCGCACCAAGAAGGCTATATCGGCGCCATGCTCTTTGTGATTCCCGGCTTTCCCCTCATTACGGCAGGCCTCGACATCGCTAAGCTCGATATGCGAAGCGGCATTGAGCGTCTTTCGTATGCTGTGTCGATTATTGTGATGGCGACCCTCGTAGGCTGGATGGTTGCCGAGTGTGTGGGGCTGGCGCCGGATGACTTTGCCCCGCTCGGGCTCTCACCGTTGGCTCTTACACTCTTGCGTGTGGTGATGAGCTTCGTCGGTGTATTTGGCTTCTCGGTTATGTTCAACAGTCCGGTAAAGATGGCGGCGGCGGCAGGGCTCATCGGCGCCGTGTCTAATACCTTGCGCCTTACGCTCGTCGATGTGCCGACGCTGCTTCCCTTCTTGGGCCTGAGTGCAGGCATGCCTCCCGAGGCGGCGGCGTTTACCGGCGCGCTGGTATCGGGGCTGCTCGCGAGCTTAGCCGAAATCAAGCTCACCTACCCACGTATCGCCCTCACGGTGCCATCGATTGTCATTATGGTGCCGGGCTTGTATCTATATCGCTCGATGTATTACATGTGCACCTTCGACACGGTCAATATGCTCGGCTGGTTTGTGCGCGCGGTGCTCATCGTGGCGTTTTTGCCCGTTGGCCTGGGTGTGGCGCGTACGCTCACCGACCCTCGTTGGCGCCACACCAGCTAATTGGTGCAAGGGGAGCAGGTAACTCTGCACTAAATGAGTTGCGGTGAAATAGGGACTGAATTGCTGCTTAAAGGGTCAAAACAGTCCGTATTCCACCGCAACTTATGGGGTCAGGGGATTATTGGTGCCCCGCATCTCCATAAACTCAACGCTTACGAAGCGCGGGGTTTTCGTGCTAGGCTGGTTCCACCACATAAGTAGTCGCAGACGCACGTACCACGGGCGGGCGAGATGAAGTCCCAGTAACTCCATCTTGCCCGCCCGTTTTTGTTGCGTGGTGCCGCGGCGTAACACAGAAAGGATTTTGCCCTTTATGCCTATCAACAAACGAGAGAGCCTGCTGTTCACCTTTATCATGTGCTTTTGCATGGTGCTCTGGATGAGCATCTACAACGTTGCCCTGCAGCATGGGGCCATCAAAGGCGAGGTTGTTGCCGCCGCGTGGCTCGGCTTTCCCGTTGCCTACGTTTTTGCCATGTGCTGCGACTGGTTTGTCGCCAGCCCGCTCGCCAAGGGTTTCGCCTTTAAATTCCTGGTCACGCCAGGCAAGAGCTCGCCGATTGCCATGACGCTCGCCGTCAGCTCCTGCATGGTCATTCCTATGGTCATCATCATGTCGCTCTACGGTGCGTGCGAGGGCCTGTTCCACATGCCCGGCGGCCCGCTCGCCAACCTGCAGCTGCTGCCGACGATGTGGCTCGTTAACATTCCGCGCAACTTTATCATGGCTCTACCTTGGAACCTGCTGGTGGCCGGTCCGGTTGCTCGCTTTGTCTTCCGCCGCGCCTTCCCCATGGGCACGGTCTTTGCCGAGCCGCACATGGAGCTCGTGCGCATGCCGGGCGCTCCCGTTGCCGATGCCGTCAATGAAGTTGCCGAGAGCATGGACGCCGAGCCCGCCTGCTAGACAGCAGCTCAAAACCAAACCGCCAAACGGACCCGAGCAATTCCTTTTTTGTAGACGTTGTCGCGCGGCTACGGGCGGGAAAGGTCCCAACGGTTAACATATACTCCATATGGGTAAAGAGACCAAAGCGCTGCCGCGGGGCGGCGCTTTGCGTTTGAAAAAACTAGCTCGTCTAAGAGGAACTAGCATGTTAGACCGTTTTACCGATCGCGCGCGCAAAGTCATGTCCATGGCCAAGCAAGAAGCGCTCGATCTTCACTCAAATAAGGTGGGCACCGAGCACCTGCTGCTCGCGCTTGCCAAGGAGGACGAGGGCATTGCCGCCGAGGCACTGCGTTCGCTCGACATCTCCTACGATGACATCATGGATACTCTCAAAGAGGTCCAGACCACGGTTCCCGAGCCCAGTGAGGAGACCGAGGCGGCCAAGCTCGCCTTTACGCCGCTCGTCATTAGCGTGATGGAGCGTTCATTCCGCGTGGCGCGTGAGAACAACCAGACCTACGTGTCGACCGAGCACTTGCTGATCGGCATCGTCGAAGAGGGCAACGGCATGGCCATGGACATCTTCATGCGCCTGGGTGTGTCGTCCGCCTCCATCAAAAAGGCTATCGAGAAACTCACCGCCAAGGACCAGGATAAGAAGCGTCCGCTCGCTGGCGCCGGTGCTGGTCGTCCCGGTACGGGCCTGCCGTTCTTTAGCGGCTCGGATGCCTCCCAGCAAAAGGGGAGCGGTACCGATACACTTAAGCAGTTCGCGACCAACCTTACGCAGAAGGCGCGCGACGGCGAACTCGATCCAGTGATCGGCCGCGAAAAGGAAGTCCAGCGTATGATGGAAATTCTTTCGCGTCGCACCAAGAACAACCCGCTCATCCTGGGCGACCCTGGCGTGGGTAAGACGGCCATCGTCGAGGGTCTGGCCCAGCAGATCGCTGCCGGCAACGTGCCCGAGAACCTCATGAACCAGAATATCTGGACGCTCGACCTGCCGGGTCTCGTTGCGGGCGCCAAGTATCGCGGTGAGTTCGAGGAGCGCCTCAAGAACGTGATCCAGGAGGCAACCGAGGCCGACGACGTCATCCTGTTTATTGATGAGATGCACACCATCATCGGTGCCGGTTCCGCCGAGGGCTCCATCGACGCGAGCTCCATGCTCAAGCCGGTGCTCGCGCGCGGCGCTTTCCAGATTATCGGTGCCACCACGGCCGAGGAGTTCCGCAAGTACCTCACCAAGGACCCGGCCTTCGAGCGTCGCTTCCAGACCATCGATGTCGAGGAGCCGAGTGTCGAGGACACCGTCAAGATCCTGACCGCGCTCAAGCCGCGCTACGAGGAGCACCACCACGTGCGTTACACGCAGGGTGCCATCGAGGCCGCCGCGAACCTCTCCAACCGCTACATCCAGGATCGCTTCCTGCCTGATAAGGCAATCGACCTCATCGACGAGGCCGGTGCCCGCGCTCGCATCGCCGCGAATCGTGCGCCCGAGCCGGTGCGCGAGGCCGAGCATCGCATAGAGGAACTCAAGGCTGCCGCACAGGAGGCTACCGAGAGCGACGATATGAACAAGGCCGCCGAGATCACCGAGCAGCAGAAGGCTGCCGAGATTGAACTCGCCGAGGCCAAGGCTGCCTGGGCCGCCGAGCTCGACGCCAGCCCGCTCACCATCGATGTGAGTCAGATCGCCGATATCGTGTCCGTGACTTCGGGCGTGCCGGTGTCCTCGCTTACCGAGAGCGAGAGCCGTCGCCTGCTGCAGGCCGAAAGCGTGCTCAAGACGCGCATCATCGGTCAGGATGAGGCAGTCGAGGCCGTCGCCAAGGCCGTGCGCCGCAGCCGCTCGCCGCTCAAGGACCCGCGTCGCCCCGGCGGCAGCTTTATCTTCCTGGGTCCCACCGGCACGGGTAAGACCGAGCTCGCCAAGACGCTCGCCGAGTACCTCTTTGGCAGCAAGGACGCACTCATCAGCTTCGACATGTCCGAGTTCGGTAGCGAGTTCGAGGTCTCCAAGCTCATCGGTAGCCCTCCGGGTTACGTCGGTCACGACGAGGGCGGCCAGCTCACCAAGGCCGTTCGTCGCCACCCGTACTCGGTCGTGCTGTTCGACGAGATCGAGAAGGCGCACCCCGATATCTTCAACATCCTGCTGCAGGTGCTAGAGGAGGGTCGCCTGACCGATAGCCAGGGCAAGACGGTCGACTTCCGCAACACCGTGATCATCATGACGTCCAACGTGGGCGCCCGCGAGATCGCACAGGATGCAAGCGTTGGCTTTGGCACCACCGGCGAGCAGGGTCTCACGTCGAGTGAGATCCGCGGCCGCGCGATGGGCGAGCTCAAGCGCCTGTTCCGCCCCGAGCTGCTCAACCGCATCGACGACATCGTGGTGTTCCAGAAGCTCTCGGGCGAGAATCTCACCAAGATCGCGCACCTGCTGGTGGACGACCTGCGTCAGCGTTTGATTGCCAACGGCATGAACATCAAGCTCACCGATGCGGCCTATGACAAGATCGTGGCCGAGGGCACCGACCTCACCAACGGTGCGCGTCCGCTGCGCCGTGCTATTCAAAAGCTCATCGAGGACCCGCTGTCCGAGGAGCTTCTGGCCGGTGAGTGGGGCGAGGGCGATACCGTCCTGTGCGACGTGGCCGATGGCAAGTTTGTCTTTAGCCACGGCACGGGCGAGATCCCGGCACCGCGTCCGGCGGGCACGCTCGGTGGTGATACCGCCCCGGCGGCACCGCACACTGGCGACGCCGCGCCCGTGAGCGGCGGCGTGACCTCGGGCCCCGGCGGCATGATGCAAGCCGGTTCCGGCGCGCTGTAGGGATTGAGCATAACCTTGCAAGATGGGGGCGTTTCCGATGAGGAAGCGCCCCTTTTCTTGTAGAGAAGAGTTTCCGGTAACGATAAAATAATTGAAAAAGTTCTGCTGGATGGCAAAAGGAGTTACTATGGCGAATAGCGCTCAAAGAATTGAGATGTCGTTCGATAACATGAGAAAAATCGGAATGGTTCTTTGTGCCGTGCTGGTACTTATAGCCATCGCTACCATCGCCGTCTTTGGTTCGGCATTTGTTGTTGCATACCAAAGTATTTTGAACGGCGCAGTGGTAATCGAGGGGGTCGTTGAGCTTGGTAAGGGCGGCAGCATCGCGCTCCCAAACTTGGCGCTATGGGCGGTTTTGCTCCTTGCAGGGGAGTTCACATTGTTAAGCATCAGCTTCGATGTCGCCCGTCGTCAATCGCCTTTTACTATTCGACATGCACGGATGATCACCGTCATTGCTTGCCTATTTGCAATCAATGCCGTGATGGGCTCTCTACAGATTGGTAGCGATTTAAAAATAATGATGGGCAATTGTATGTTGAGCTGTCGTATGAATTCCGCTCTCCTTCAGATTGGTGACTCAGGCATCACTTTGGATGTGGGATCCATCATTGCAATGATGGTCGCTTTCGCTTTGTCAATCTTCTGGCGCTATGGGGCGCTTTTGCAGTCCCAGTCTGATGATTTGGTCTAGGTGATTGACCATGGATTATCTCATTATTGAGGTTGAGACGCTTTTGCTTAAGACTGGGAAAACAAATGCCGATCTAATTAGGGCGACTGGGCATACGCCAGCTAACATTTCTAAAATCCGAAATGCAAAAATCAAGGCCATACGTTTGAAGACATTGCTCGATATCTGTGTTGAGTTGGATTGTCAGCCGGGAGATTTGATCCGTCGCGTGAGTGAAAAAGAACTTGAGGAACTTACCATCGCGCGCGCGCGGAACAAGATTTTGCAAAGACACAATCCCGACCCCTCCGAGACATTGCCCACAGAGGTTTACGTAGTAGATCTTTCTAAGGAATAGGAATAACAAAACAGAATAAGAAGACAAACACGTATATATGCAAGGCTCCTACCGCAAGCGATCGGTAGGAGCCTTAAATTATTTGGAAAAAAAGTTCTTGAAATCATAAGGTTATCGATATACGATAACGGAGTATTAAAACAGACGATAAATCGAAAGGGGGTAATTATGAACTGGGTAATCGATCCGTGTAGCAACGTGCAGGGTGGCGGTAGTGGCTGCCGCAATTACCATCCATGTTCGCGCTGTAGCTGTTTTGGCGTATATGTCCATTTCTAGCAAGACGAACGTTAATGCTGGCTAAGACAGCAGAGGGCAAGCAGCGTGGTCGATAACTGCCATCCATCGGCCGCGCTGCCTTTTAATGAGGTTCATGAAACATGGGTAATGTGATTTCAGTCAAGGATCTATCAAAACGCTACGGCAAAAGTTGGGCGTTGTCTGATGTTTCATTTGATATAGATGAGGGCGAAGTTTGCGCTCTCGTTGGGGAGAACGGCGCGGGGAAGAGTACGTTGATTGATATTCTCCTCGGTTTGCTTAAGGCAACGAAAGGCTCAATCAGTATTTTCGGTGAGTCTGGGGGAACAAGTCTGACAAGAGCACGCAGAAATATCGGATTCGTCCCCGACGGCTGTGGGGCATTCTTGAACTTAACCGGTCGAGAAAACTTGATCTCACGCTGTATCGAGTGGGGGCTGCCGAAAAGTGAAGTTAATCGAGTGCTCGCTGCTGTTGGCCTAGAAAATGCGGCGGATGCATCGGTAAAACAATACTCGCTCGGCATGAAGCGTCGTCTGGATATCGGAACGGCGCTTCTGGGCAACCCGCAACTACTCATCATGGATGAACCCATAAACGGGCTCGATCCAGTGGGTGTGATTGAGGTGCGTGATCTCCTGCTGTCGTTGAAGGACAAACGGGATAAAACGGTGCTCATTTCAAGCCATAACCTAGATGAATTGGAGAAAGTTGCGACATCTTTTGCTTTTCTCCATCAAGGCAGACTTCTCGTTAAGGAAGAAAACTCCTACAAAGACAGAAGTCTGGAAAAGCGGTTTTTGGATTTGATCGGGGAGGCAGATAATGCAACTTCTGCGACTGATTAGATGCGAAGCCCGTCGGTTGCTCAGAAATCCAGCCTTTTTCGTGTTGTTGATCTGGGGAGTTTGGATTGTTAAAGATGTCTGTAATCCAAATATGTATGGGACTTATGGAACATCTGATTTAGGGGGAGTCGGCAAACAGATTGGTTTCTTTGCAAACATCCTCGACAAGACTGACCCGGCTGGTTCGGCGGTTCGGACGGCACTATTCATGACCTACGAGTGGTTTTTCGTTCTAGTCGGATGCGTTGTTCTTTCCTGCGCCATGGATTATCAAAGCAGGTCTTCTGAAGTGACGTATGCAAAAGGGACGGGTGTAGCAAAGGCCGTTGTCGCAAAGTGGCTTGTTCTGGCGATTGCAACTTCAACAGCGTTCAACCTGTTTTCGGGATTCGCTCTCTTCAAATCTCCGCTTGGCTGCTATGTGGATGGGCGGGTGTTTCTTGATAGATACCTACCCGTGTTGCTTTTGATTGATGCTATTTTGGCTGCATTAGTAGCTCAGTCGATGGCAGTTTTCTATTTACTTAGAAATGCACCGCTTAGCATTATGTTGGTGTTGGTCGGGACGCTGCTCGCCTCCGATGAATATACGCTGGTGGTCTTTTCCAATCACGCGTCGACGCAAATTCCCTGGTGGCTCTCAGTCGGACCATACTTACGCCATCTTGGAAATCTGTGCTTTCAAGGCCTAGCCATTAATCAGATCATTCTTTTCTCTGTTATTTGCACCGTTGTTTCGTTGCGGCTCGGGGTCATGGGAATCAAAGCGAGGAGGGGGTAGAAATGCGCTACGAAGATATGATGAAGGCTGAAGCCTATCGAGTTATGAAGAGCAAAGCGCCTCTTCTGCTGATTGCGGCAGGTTTCGTGCTCGCATTGCTTTATTCTGTGTCTTATGAACCATGGAGAGCCTACGGAACGAGCGATTGGCTTGGCGACGGTGTTATGGGCTTCTTTCCAAACCCACAATATGGTTTCGGGGGAATTCCGGGAGACCTCGTTAAAGATGGAGCTCGCTACCTTTCCGCTGTGGCACCGCTTGCCCATTCTCTGTTCTTTCCTATTGTTGCTGTTCTCGTCATCGGCTATGCGTTTCGAGCTCCGATAACGGGATCTCAATGGCTTGTTTCCTATGCAAGGGGAATGAAAACAGTACAGTTGTTGGTTGCAAGGACTCTTGTCTCGATTGTCACGCTTGTCGGTGGTTTTGTTCTCTTTTCGATACTCGTTGGTGCGGTCCAAAGCGCGAGTGGCACAGGAATGACGATGGATATGATCGGAGAGTTTCTTCATCGGCTGTTTCTTGCTGCCTTGATTTGCGCAACGTTATGCCTGCTGCTCGTCCTGGCCATCTCGCTCTTTGGAAATGGCGCGTTTGTTCTATCGTTCATCATCCTGCTGCTTTATTTGGGGTACGGGAATGCAAATATGCCACTGCACTTGACATGGCTGGCGACCATTGCGTCCCCGCGGCCAATTCAATTCATCGTGCCGGGGACGTTGCTATTTGTAGCGCTGGCAACAGTCGTTCCCATTGTCATCCTCGGGCTTTGTTGGGCTATCAAGGGTGCTATCAGAAAACGGAGCATATAAATGAAAGAGTCTGAATTTAACGTTATTGAAGAGAATGATGTGAACGGTATCACTATCTACAATACCCAGTCTGGTGGCGTTCTCGACCTTGACGCTGCGCACACGAATGAGCTGAATTTATATCGCAAGGGTGCCGCCGCCTTGGATGGTGATTTCGAAGAGGCCCTTAAGATAGGCGGCATGTTGGTAGATGACGATGTTGACGAGCGGCGACTGTTGATGCTCGAGAGCCTGTCAGCAAGGTTTGCAAATGACTATTTAGGACTGACGATTGCTCCAACGCTGGCGTGCAACTTTAGGTGCCCCTACTGCTATGAAAAGGGCTGCTCGCACCCCACTATGTCAGAGGAAACAATGACGGATGTCGCAACGTTTGTGCGTTCCGGCTATTCCGGGATCAACGATCTTCACGTTGACTGGTATGGAGGCGAGCCCTTACTTTGCGTGGATATGATTGAGCGGCTGACAAAAGAACTGAGAGGAGCGATTAGGCCAGGCGCCACTTATTCTGCCGGAATGGTAACGAACGGATATCTCTTGACGCGAGAAATTGCTCAAAAGCTTGCTGATTGTCAGGTCGGTTCGGTTCAAATCACTATCGATGGCTCAAAGAGGGATCATGATTCGCGGAGGGTCCCAGCTGACGGTCGCCCGACATATGACGCCATTATCGACAATATCATCTCATGTGCCGACGTTCTTCAGATTACCATTCGCGTGAATGTTGATGAATCCAATAGCAAAGAGGTTGATGCGTTGATCGATGAGCTTGAAGCTAGGGGGCTTCGCGGTAAAGTCGCGATTTATCTTGCGGCGGTCGACAATGTTAACGATACCTGCTCAAATGACATTCATTGTTTCTCGCAGCGTGGGTTCTCTCAAGTTGAAACATTCTTTATGGATAAAGCTAGCGAGCGCGGATTCAACGTTATTCCGTTTACGCCGTATGAACCAGGTGTCTGCTGTGCGGTTTCCCTTAATTCGTTTGTCATCGATCCGCTTGGTAGACTTTTTAAATGTTGGGATGAGGTTGGCAAGGGCGAGTGCGCCGTTGGAAATGTTCGAGAAGGTGTGAAAGCTAATTCGAACTATTTGAAATGGATGGAGTATTTACCAAACGACCCAGTATGTGGCGAGTGTGTAATGTTTCCGGCTTGTATGGGCGGATGTCCCCACGCCGCGATGGAGGGTCAGAGAAAATGCGCGAGCGTTAAATTCAATGCCAGGCAGAGAATGCGATTGGCTTGTAATTATCAGTATTCGCATGAGGCAAATCACGATGTTTAGATTTTGGAAGATATATCTCCTCCATAAGCCAAGGCTTTATGTCTATCTGCTTCTCGATGTTTTGTCTCAGCTGTGCAGCCTTGCTGAACCATATCTGTTGGGACTGACTGTAAATATGCTGGCGGCAAAAAATGTCCTCGGTATTAGTTCGCGGACACTAGTCTTATGTATTATGGCGATTGGCGTGGTCGCCATTGTGAGGTCGGTGTTGACCTATTGGACTTCCCTAATCTATGTCGACCTTCAAGCGCATGCAGGATATCAACTTAACGCTGACACACTTGAACATGTCAAGCGCTTGCCCCGGAAGTTTTTCATCGGATTTGATGCTGGCTATTATAATCAACAAATCAATCACGATTCAAACGATCTCATAGTATTCGGAATAACATCGGCGTCAAATATTATTGGCGGTGTTGCAACGATAATATGTTCCTTGATTATGTTGATGAATATAAACACTGCGATGGCGATTGCCTGTTTAGCCTGCATCGTTGCGGGGGCAGTAGTTTATCGATTGTTTAGCGGGCTGCTGTTCAATCGAGGCTTTGAGTTTCAAGAAAAGACCGCTACTTTCTTTGGGACTCTTCAGAGTCAACTGGAGAGCGTCTCCTTTCTACGTCGCCATTCGTTATTTGATTTCTATTCTTTGAGGCTGCAGAAGGCTTTCGATGGTCTTTATCCAGCTATATTGGCTAACCAAAAAGCCGGATCAAGGTTCGAACTTGCGAATCAGTTGATTTTTTCCTTTGCGCAGTTCTGTTTGCTCGCGATTGGAGGCTGTGAGATTGTCGCAGGCAAAATGCCGGTTGGTTTTCTGCTGACGGCATTGAGCTATTATTCGAGCGCCAATTCTGCTCTGGTGAACTTGCTTTCTTGGGGCAAAAGCTACCAGGCGAGCAAGGTGAGCGCCCAACGCCTTAAGCGCCTTTGGGCAATGGATGAAGAGGCGAACGGCTCTGTCCGCATTGGTTCTCCTGTTTCACTTGTGTGCAAGGGCCTGTCGATTTGTCGTCCTGATACCGATCGAATCATAGATTATCCAGAGCTCATCTCGCTTAATCGAGGAGTCTTATACGGCGTGTCGGGCGCAAACGGAAGCGGGAAAAGCACGCTTCTCGATGGCATAGCTGGTCTATATCCCGATGATTGCGTTGGGACTATTGCTTATGACGAGGTTGATTTGAGCCAGATTGATTCTATAAATCTACGCTCGCATGTCGTTGGTATTGCCGAGCAAGAACCCGATGTCGTTAACGGAACACTCAGAGAGAATCTGACGCTACTCGCGGGCGATAATTGTCCAATTCTTGAAGTCGGGCGACTTGTAGACCAGTTTGGTCTGACCAAACTGGTCTCAACACTTCCCAATGGTCTTGATGGGGTGCTGGACGAGCAAAACCATAATATATCGGGTGGTGAGAAGCAGAAGATTGCGATTATTCGTGTATTGCTCAAGGACTCGCCCGTCATGTTATTCGATGAACCGACGTCGGCTCTTGACGGAGCGAGTAGGTCAGCGTTCATTGATATTCTGCAACAGAAGAAAGAAGATCATATAGTGGTTGTTGTCTCGCATGATCCCGAGTTGCTTGAGGCTTGCGACGAAGTGATTGAACTGTAAAAGCTTGTGCATGGCGCTTCGTTGCGGGACTCATTGCCTGTGGATAGCGAATTGCAGCTGATGTGGGCATTTATCTCAAACATGTATCAGCTTCTTTTATTGACTAATCCCACAACGGCAAACCCGGTCAAACGAACGCTTCAGTACTGAGGCGTCTGTCTGTCTGACAAATTGCTATACTTAATAAAGGAAAGCGTGTAGCAAAAGGAGCCAACATGTCTATGTCGATACTAGACTCACGGCCGGTTCAGATGAACGTGCGTATAGATCGTCAGCTCAAAGAGGCGGGAGACGCCGTCCTGACTCATATTGGCATGACGCCGTCGCAAGCCGTTCGGGCGCTTTGGGAGTATCTGGTCGTTAACGGACGAATGCCCTCGAAGGGAGACACAGCGGCTCCGGTTTCTGACGGAGTGGAGCCCCGGCGCATGGAGTCAAGGGCCGCGCAAGGCAGTCATATCGTTCGCGATTCGTGCCTCAAATACGGCATCCCCATCCCTGACTTCTCGGGAGACTATGACGACCTCTATGCGGAGGCCATGGCGGAGCGCTATCCCGAGTGGGTGGAACTATGAGTGCGGGCGGAATCCTCAAGTTGCTCATCGATACCAATGTATGGATGGATTATTTTTCTGGCAGGTCTGACCGTACGGCAAACGTCGTCCATCTGATCGAGATTGCCGACGCCTCGGAGCGGATTGCCCTGTTTGCCTCGTCGCTTTCGGTCAAAGACGTTTCATATCTTGTCTCGGCGGCAATCAAGCAGGAGTGTCGAAGAAAGACTGGCTCACTGAGCGATAACGCCATTGCGGCGGCAGACGAAACGGCCTGGGCATGCGTTCGACAGATGCGCGAGCTGGCCCTCATTGCCCCGGTCGGTGCAGACGAGGTCTTCGACTCCTTTGTGTTCAAGTATCATCACAACGACTTTGAGGACGACCTGATGCTGGGCGTCGCCAATCGCATTGATGCCGATTACGTCGTGACGGAGGACAAGAACCTCATTAAACATACCAATGGCGTATGCATAGACGTTGATCAAGCGTTGAGGTTGGTTGGAGAGGTCAACAGCTCATCCGCCCTGCCCATCTAGCCTGCTCCATCTTGATAAAGTGACGTTTCCTCGCCGTTAGCCGATGATGCGAGGGCGCTCGGCGTTTTCGACTGGTTTATGCACGCAAAGTCTGGGAATATACAAGTCGCATGTCTTACTGTCTAACCGTTGCGCCAAGGAGGCACCATGGACTACAAGATTACCGGCTACGAGCCCGCCCAGCTGTTCCATTTCTTTGAGGATATCAGCGCGATTCCCCGCGAGTCCGGCAACGAGAAGGGCATCAGCGATTTCCTGGTCGCGTTTGCCAAGGAGCGCGGCCTCGACGTGTATCAGGACGAGGTCTACAACGTCATCATTCGCAAGCCCGCTTCTGCCGGCGCCGAGAATGCCCCGGCCGTCATGCTACAGGGCCACATCGACATGGTGTGCGACAAGCTGGGCTCCGTTGAGCACGACTTTACGACCGACGGTATCGACCTGGTCGTAAAGGACGGCGTCCTCACCGCTAACGGCACTACCCTGGGTGCCGACAACGGTATCGCCGTCGCTCTGATGCTCACTGTTCTCGATGACGATTCGATCGTTCACCCCGCCCTCGAGTGCGTATTCACCACCGACGAGGAGACTGGCCTGGTCGGCGCCGAGACGCTCGACAAGTCCCAGATTAGCGCCCGCACCATGATCAACCTCGATTCCGAGGAGGAGGGCGTGGCCACCGTCAGCTGCGCCGGCGGCGTCGTCGTTACCTACACCTGCCCCATCGTGCGCGAGCACAAGACCGGTAGCACCCTCACGCTCGACATCTCCGGCCTGCTGGGCGGTCACTCCGGCAGCGATATCCATCTGGAGCGCGGCAACGGCAACCTCATCATGGCTCGCATCATCGACCGTCTGATGGTCGCCGGCGAGCCTGCCATCGTCAGCTTTAACGGTGGCACCAAGGACAACGCCATCAACCGCGAGTGCAAAGCCGAGCTGATTTACGCCGACCATGCTGCCGCCGAGGCGGCGGCCGAGATCGCCCGTGGCATCATCGCCGACGTCGCCGCCGAGCTCGAGGTCTTCGACCCCGGCTTTACCTGCACCGTCGAGATTGCCGACAATGCAGAGGTCGAGGCCATGGACGAGAAGTCCGCGCTCGCCCTCATCCGCGCCCTGCGCCTTGCCCCCAACGGCGTGATTCGCCGCAACGTCGCCATCGACGGCTCCGTCGAGGTTTCCTCCAACATCGGTGTGGTTGCCACCTCTGACGATGAGGTCAAGATCATGCTGTCCCCGCGCTCCTCGATCACCTCGCTGCAGAACGAGTTCAAGGATCGCCTCCAGACGCTGGCCGATGTCTTGGGCTTCGACGCCAAGTTCGAGTTCGAGTATCCCGGCTGGAGCTATGCCGAGCATTCGCCGGTCCGCGACGTCTTTGTCGAGAGCTATCGCGAGCTCTTTGGCTCCGAGCTGCGCATCGAGTCCATTCACGCCGGCCTTGAGTGCGGCCTGTTTGCCGAGGCCCTGCACGGCCTGGACGCCATCGCCGTGGGCCCGACGCTCTCCGACGTTCATACCCCGGACGAGAGCATGGAGCTCGCTTCTTCCGAGCGCTTCTACGAGCTGCTCATCGACGTCCTCAAGCGCCTCGCTGCGTAAAGGTTGAGCCAACGGCAGTCCGGGCTTCGTACTGACGGATTGCAAATGACATTACGAGAGGGGGCACCCGAGCTTTTGGCGACGGGTGCCCCCTCTCTTCTTTTGGAAAGCGGAAAATTGCCTGGCGTCTAGTCCATATCTGCCCTGATAAGCTCGAGGGTGCGCTGGCAGTTTTCGCGGACGGGGCCAAGCATGTGCTCGCGCAGGTCCGTCATGCCAGGCAGATCGGCGTATTCGTCCATGACCTCTTCCATGCAAACGGGTACCTCGTAGGCGAGGTCCATCATGGTCGCAAAACAAAACTTCTCGGTTAGCCCGGCATCGGTAAGCGCCGCTTCCAGCGTGGGATCGCCCATGCCGTGATAGCGGCGAATCGCGTTAGGTCCGATGCGTCCCACGCGATTCTCGCCGCCAACGCTCATGGCAAGGCGCGCTTTTCGCCGCATGCGTTCGTATGCCAGACCCGATGCAACATCGTACATGGGTGCGAGCGCCGCGTTTGTGCCTTTGCCTAGGATGAGCGAGTAATTTTTAGCGTGCGCATCGGGTGCTCCGATAATGGCGTTATAGAACAACATATAAGTAAAGAGCACAAGATTCATGTGGTGGGGGACCGTGCTAATCAGCCGTTCTTGAATGTCTCGCGTTGTTGGTCCTCCATCGGCGGTGTATTTCTGGCTTGGAAATACACCGAGCGCCTGGCAAAAGTCCTCCTGATGCAGCCTTTCGATGTTTCCCCTGGCATCGACCGTTCTGTCGTAGCGTTCAACGACGAGTGCGTCCTCGTCTTCGAAGGTGCAATAGGAGACGTTGGCAGTTGGAATGCCAACACGCTGAGCTGTTTTCATGCAGACGAATTCGTTTAAGGCTTGATGCTTAAACCCTACGACACCATTTTTGAAGATATGAGTAGTGGGGGATGACCCTAGACATTCGCACCATTGGCCATCATGCCACGCTAGCGCAAATTTGCCTTGGTTGCCGCCCAGGGACCAGCTTTCGTTGGAGCCCATCCATGTCGCTCTTTCGTCGTCGCGAATTGCTTTGAGCTTATGGGCGATTTGAGAATTGGTAAGCGGGCGGTATGCCGAGACCCTGTCGCGGGCGGCGTCTAATTGATCGGTTTGACAAAACTGAACGGCGCCCGCGCAGTCAAGACCGATATGACACAAGAGAGTGACGGGGTTGTTGGATGCAACGTCATACTCAGCGGCAATAGCGCGACGCTGCTCTTGGCTGTCGGGCAAAAGGCCAAACAGGAACGGGCGGACGATGTTGTGGCCATACGTGCGATTGGAAAGCGGCATTGTTAGCGATAGCGGTACTCCACAGTAGGTTGGGGCGTACACGAAGCTGCAGAGTCCTTGCTTGTCTTGCCGGAGTGTGCCGGCGATTTCGCCACAAATGAGGGTTATAAGTTCCATCGCCGCCATTTATTTCACAACCTTACAGCCAAAGGAGAGGTCCGAAGTGCCGGAAAGGCCTTGTTCGGCTGCAATTTGGGCAAGCAAGGCACCGTAGGAAGATGGCGTTCCTTGTCGAGGGGGCCGTCTGCCTGCGCTCGGCTTTGACAGGGCATTTGAGTTCGCGATACGGAGGTTCGCTTCCGTCGCTGGCTGTTTGGCGGGCGATGTGATGGAGTCGTTATCGCTCTGAACAAAGAGCCCTATGCCGAGTGCGTTAAAGACGGTCAGCAACTTGTCGAGTCGAATACCTGTGGCATCTCCTAGCTCGAGCGATGCGAGCAGACGCTCCGAAACGCCGGCTTTTTTAGCAAGGACGGCACGGGTGATTCCTTGCGCCTCGCGCGCCTGGCGCACGTAGACGCCAGCTTGGCGCGGTGTGGTGATGGGAAGGGTATCCATGACGATCTCCAAACATGCAGACTTCTGCATATTAGTATGACATGCAAAAGTCTGCACGAAAAGGTCTCATGCAAAACTCTGCATGAGGCCTTTCTATTGGCATTGAGTTTTGAGCGATTGAGTTTGGGCGCTACAGCATCAAAATCCCCAGGTGCTCCAGCAGGATCTTGAGGCCGATGAGGATGAGCACGACGCCGCCCACGATGGTGGCGGGTTTTTCGTAACGTGCGCCAAAGGTGCGGCCGATCGCTACGCCGGCGACGGAGAAGATAAACGTTGTGACGCCGATGAGCGACACGGCAGGCACGATGTCGACCGAGAGCGCGGCAAACGAGATGCCCACGGCCAGGGCGTCGATTGAGGTAGCAATGGCCAGAATCAAGTATTCACCCAGGTCAATCTTCTCGGCATCCTTGCCGTCGCCTTCATCCTCGTTCTCGTTCTCGGTAAAGGCCTCCCACAGCATTTTGCCGCCGATAAAGGCGAGCAGGATAAAGGCGATCCAGTGGTCGATGGGACCGATAATTCCTAGGAATTGGCTACCGAGCGCCCAACCGATCACGGGCATGCCGGCCTGGAAGCCGCCAAAGAACAGGCCGAGCACTACGGCGACCTTCAGGTTGATCTTCTTCATGCCAAGGCCTTTACAGATGGATACGGCAAAGGCGTCCATCGAAAGGCCGATGGCGAGCAATGCGAGCTCGGCGAGTCCCATAGTCTGGCTCCCTCTCTGCGGGCGAACCCGCGTGTACCTCTTGGAGGAGCAACAAAAAAGACCCGTGGCGTACGCGTTGCGCGCACAGCCACGAGTCTCGTTCATTAAGGCAAGCCAGGCCGCATCGGCCAGTGTGTTGACTTGCCGCGCCACCGGAGGCGAACCCGATCACGCGACTACTCCCTCATTTATGCGAATCCCGATGCTACCACATAAGCAGCTCATTTGGATTGGGGCTCTCAGCTGTGTTCGCTCATTCTGTAAGCATCGGATTTTGCGGGCGTCACAGGGGCAAACCGTGAGAAACTTATTGACGTTTATGGAGCGTATACGATGGGAGCGATGCCTTGGATAAGAACGAGCTGCAAAAGCGTATGGAACAGGCTATTCGCCTGACTGCCCCCGGTCAGCCGATTCGCACCGCCCTCGACATGATCATTGCCGGTCACCTGGGCGCCCTTATCTGCGTCGGCGACACCGAAAACGTGCTTGCTGCCGGTAACGACGGCTTCCCGCTCAACATTTCGTTTACCTCGAACCGCCTGTTCGAGCTTTCCAAGATGGACGGCGCCATCGTCATCGATGGCGACCTCACCCAGATCCTGCGCGCCAACTTCCACCTCAATCCCGATCCCTCGCTCGCCACGAGTGAGACGGGCATGCGTCACCGTACCGCCGCTCGCATGTCGGTGCTCACCGACGCCATCGTGATCTCGGTTTCGGCTCGTCGTGCCGTCGTCAACGTGTACGTCCACGGTAAGAGCTACGAGATCCAGCCCGTCACCACCATCATGAGCTCGGTCAACCAGCTCGTCGCCACGCTCCAGACCACCCGTCAGTCGCTCGACCGCTCCTTGCTGCGCCTGACGGCCCTTGAGCTCGACGACTACGTTACGCTCGCCGACATCACCGGCATTTTCTCGAGTTTCGAGATCATGCAGCAGGCAAAGACTGAGCTTAAGGATTGCATTGTCAAGCTGGGCAACCAGGGCAAGCTCGTGCAGATGCAGCTCGAGCAGCTCGCCGGCTCCAGCATGGATACCGAGTACGACCTGATGATCCGCGACTATGCAAGTGATTCCTCCGAGGCAAACGCCGAGAAGATTCGCGCTGAGCTTGCCCGTATGACGCCCAAGGACCTGTCCGACCCACAGCATGTGGCGGCGGTTCTGGGTTACGACGACCTGGACGAGGACTCCGTCATGACGCCGCTGGGCTTGCGCACGCTTTCGCGCGTGTCCGTCGTGCGTGACGGCGTGGCCGAGAAGATCGTCGACGAGTACGGCTCACTGCAGGAGCTCATGGACGACATCAGCGAGGATCCGGAGCGCCTGGGCGACTTTGGCGTCAACAACCCTGCCATTCTTGCGGACTCCCTGTACCGCATGAAGGGCACCAAACAGGGGAACGCATAATGGCGCCCGTATGTGCCGTGGTCGTTGCCGGCGGCAGCGGCCAGCGCTTTGGAAATCCCGGCGGCAAGCAGCTCGTTAACGTGGCGGGCCGTCCGCTCATGAGCTGGTCCATCCGTGCGTTCGATCGTAGCGACAAGGTCGGCCACATCGTGGTGGTGTGTCCTTCCGAGCGCCGTGCCGAGATGCGCCGCCTGGCCATCGACCCGTTTGACTATGACACGCCCATCAGCTTTGCCGATGCCGGCGATACCCGCCAGGATTCCACCCGTGCCGGCGTGCATGCGGCTCCGGCGGGTTTCGAATATGTCGCCATCCACGACGGCGCCCGTCCGCTCATTACGACCGAGGCCATCGATCATGCGATCGACGTGCTTGTGGGCGACCGCTCGCTCGACGGTGTCGTGTGCGGTCAGCCCGCGATCGACACGCTCAAGATCGTCGACGGCGATAATATCGTCGAGACGCCGCCGCGCGAGCTCTATTGGGCCGCGCAGACGCCGCAGATCTTTAGCGTCGACGCCATGAAGCGCGCTCACGCCGCTGCTATCGCCGAGGGCTTTATCGGTACCGACGATTCATCGCTGGTCGAGCGCATGGGCGGGCGCGTCCGCTGTGTCCAGAGCCCGCGCGATAACCTTAAGGTGACGGTGCCCGAGGACCTGCGTCCCGTAACCGCGATTCTGCTCGGTCGCATGGCCGAGGGAGAGGACCTTCCCCATGTTCAGTAACCTGCGCATTGGCCACGGCTACGACGTCCACCGTTTGGTGGAGGGGCGTCGATGTATCATCGGCGGGGTCGACATCCCCTACGAGCGCGGCCTGCTGGGCCACTCGGATGCCGATGTGCTCGCGCACGCCTTGGCCGACGCCATTCTGGGCGCCTGCCGCGGGGGAGACATCGGCAAGCTATTCCCCGACACCGATCCCGCCTACGAGGGTGCCGATTCGATGGTGCTGCTCGCTCGCGTGATGGACTATGCGCGCGAGCTGGGCTTTGAGTTTGTCGATGCCGATTGCACCATTGCCTGTCAGCAACCCAAGATCACTCCGCGCCGCGATGCCATGCGCGCCAACCTTGCCCATGCCCTGGGCGTCGACGTGGAAAACGTGGGCGTCGCCGCCACCACGACCGAAAAGCTCGGTTGGGAAGGCCAAGGCGAGGGAATTGGCGCCTGGGCCGTCTGCCTGCTACAGAAAACCGTTAAGGAGTAACGAATGCGTATCTACAACAGCGCTACCCATAAAAAGGAAGAGTTCCAGCCCATCGAGTCCGGCAAGGTCCGCATGTACGTGTGTGGCCCCACGGTCTACGACAACATCCACATCGGCAATGCCCGCACGTTCATCAGCTTTGACGTGATTCGTCGCTGGCTCATCGCGAGCGGCTACGAGGTCACGTTCGCCCAGAACCTCACCGATGTCGATGACAAGATCATCAAGCGCGCCAACGAGCAGGGCCGTACGGCTGCCGAGGTCGCGACGGAGTTCTCCGACAAGTTCATCGGCGTCATGCGTGCCGCCAACGTGCTCGATCCCGATGTGCGCCCCCGCGCCACCAAGGAGATCGGCCCCATGATCGCTATGATCAAGACGCTTATCGAGCAGGGCCATGCCTACGCCGCCGATAACGGCGACGTGTACTTTGCCGTGCGCAGCGATCCCAACTATGGTCAGGTCTCGGGCCGCAACATCGACGACCTTATGGTTGGCGCGCGCATCGAGGAGAACGAGGACAAGAACGACCCGCTCGACTTTGCCCTATGGAAGGCCGCCAAGCCCGGCGAGCCCAGCTGGCCGAGCCCCTGGGGCGAGGGCCGTCCCGGTTGGCACACCGAGTGCGCCGCCATGGTGCATCGCTACCTGGGCACCCCGATCGACATCCACGGCGGCGGCTCCGACCTTGCCTTCCCGCATCACGAGAACGAGTGCGCCCAGGCCACCTGCGCCTGGCACCAGGGTTTCTCCAACACCTGGATGCACACGGGCATGCTGCTGGTCGACGGCGAGAAGATGTCCAAGTCGCTCGGAAACTTCTTTACGCTGGCCGAGGTGCTCGAACAGCACTCTGCCGCGGCCCTGCGCCTGCTGATGCTGCAGACGAGCTATCGCTCGCCGCTTGACTTCTCCTGGGAGCGCCTGGATGGTGCCGAGAACTCGCTCACACGCATTGTCGGTACGGTCGAGAACCTGCGCTGGGCCGCGAACCATGCGACGGCCGATGCCGATGAGGCAGCATCCGAGGCGTTTGCCGCTAAGGCCGCCGAGGCCCGTGCCGCCTTTAAGGAGTGCATGGACGACGACTTTAACACTGCCGGTGCCATGGGTGCTGTCTTTGGCTTTGTGACCGAGTGCAACCAGTACCTGGAACAGGCGGGCGATGCTGCCGACAAGGCCGCTGCGCTTGCTGCCGCCGATACGCTGGTTGAGCTGCTCGACACATTTGGCGTTGAGCTTCCCGAGCCCAAGGTCGAGCTGCCGCTGGGCCTGCTGGGCGTTGCCGCCGGCCTGGTCGCCTACACGGGCGACGACGTGGACGAGGCCGCTGCCAAGATTCTCGAGGCCCGCGCCGAGGCCCGCGCCGCCAAGAACTGGGATCTGGCCGACGCCATCCGCGATCAGCTCAAGGACCTGGGCCTGACGATTGAGGATACTGCCGCGGGCACCCGTATCAAATCTCTCTAATCCCCGCGGGTTTCCCAAGCACCCGACCTTGCCGTTCAAACCGTCGCTCGCGTACTCAAGTACGCGTCGCTCCTCTTTCACGGCAATCTCGGGCACTTGGAAAACCCGTACCGACCGCTTGAGCTATTTGTCTTAAGCGGTCGATTCTTTTGTCCTGTTTGAAAATTTTTTAAAGGAGGTCGCTTTATGGCCGACAACCGCAAGCGTGTTCCGCGTGGTAGCAAGCAGGCCGCTTCTGGCTTGCGTCCGATTCGCCGTAATGACCGCGCTGCCGCTTCCAAGGGCCAGTGCGATCGCACCCAGGCCGCACGTCCGCAGCGCGATCGCAGCCGCGATGCTGTCCAGGCTCCCAAGGGCGAGTTTATCGAAGGTCGCCGTGCTGCCGCCGAGGCACTGCGTACCGGCTTTCCCGTCAAGTGCGCGCTCATCGCCGAGGGAGGGGAGCGCGATGCCGCCTTGTCGCGCCTGGTCGACGACCTCAACGCCGCGGGCGTCCGCATTAAGTATGTGCCGCGCGCGCAGCTCGATGCGCTGTCGAGCCATGGTGCTCACCAGGGCATTGCGCTCGAGGTGGGAAATTTCCCCTATGCTGATGTCGCCGATATCCTCGATCGCGCGGGTGACGGACCGGCGCTCGTCGTCGTGCTCGATCACGTGACCGACGACGGCAACTTTGGCGCCATCGTGCGCTCTGCCGAGGTCGTGGGCGCGGCCGGTGTCATCATTGCCAACAAGCGCGCTGCTGGCGTGACCGTGGGCAGCTACAAGACTTCTGCCGGTGCCGTTATGCACCTGCCTATCGCACAGGTCCCCAATATCGCCCGTGCGCTCGACGACCTTAAGGCCGCCGGCTTTTGGGTGGGCGGCGCCTCCGAGCATGCCGAGGGCAGCTGCTGGGATGCCCCCTTCGAGGGCCGCGTGGCGCTCGTCATGGGTTCCGAGGGCGACGGCATCTCGCGTCTGGTGCTTGAGAAATGCGACTTTTTGACCAAGCTTCCCCAGCGCGGCATGACCGAGAGCCTCAATGTCGCCCAGGCGACTACGGCGCTGTGCTTTGAGTGGCTGCGCCGCAACGCCGGCGAGCTCATGGGGGAGGAGTAGCGCATGTCCAAGAAAAACCGCGCCAAGTCCAAGGCCAAGCGCTTTGGCGAGGGCTCGGCCAAGCCGATCGTTTCGGCCGCGACCTATGGCGTGGGCGGCAATGCGTTTGCGCAGGCCATCGCCGATCCGGTCTCGACGGTGCACTCCAATAAGCCCGAACTGCTGGTGGTCGACGGCTACAACGTGATCCACTGCACGCCGCGCTACGAAAAGCTCGTATACGACCATTCCGATGATCCGTATTCCAGCGACGTCCACGATATGGCGCGCACCGCGCTCATCAATGACGTTGCGGCGTTTGCCCAGGGCCGCTACGAGGCCGTGATCGTCTTTGACGGCGCGGGAAACATTTCCAGTGAGCGTCCCAACCTGCCGGCCCGCGGCGTGCGCATCGAGTTCTCGCCGACGGGCGTTTCGGCAGATACCGTGGTGCAAAAGCTCTGCATCGAAGCGCGCGAGGAGGGCCGTGCGTGCTCCGTGGTGTCGAGCGATGGCACCATCCAGGCCGTCGTCATGGGCAAGGGCGTCACGCGCATCTCGAGCCGCATGCTGGTGGACGAGCTCAAGCAGATCGACAACGACGTGCACGAGGCCGAGGAGGCACCCCAGATCAAGATGACCCTGGGCAGCCGCCTGAGTCCCGAGGCACTGGCAAAGCTCAAGGCCCTCCGCGGGAGGTAGGGGGAACGGGGCCCTGTGGGCCCCGTCAGCTCCATTCAGCGATATCGATCATTCTCTCGAGGCGCCATGTTAGCGCCTCTTTTAGATAAGGCAGCCTCGCTGTTAGGGCATCGTTTTTGGACAGAATCTCGATCGCCTCGTCGACAAAACCCTCGAGTTTGTCTCCATCGAACCAGCTCATGTCCTCGACGAGCAGCATTTGTTTAGCGGGGCTTGAATGAAACTGCGCGCTGGTAAAACTGTGCTCTCCTGCCCTAAGCTCCTCAAGAGATATGTTGCACCAGAGCGATGAGCCCGAATCGAAGATGGGGGCCGGTCTGCACGCTAGCGTGTTGACGTTTCGCACGAGGCCAAAGTTTCGCCAATGCCGGTCGTAGTTGGCGATGATGTCATCGCACACAATCATGCGATCAAGGGCATCCCTGACGCCTATCGCCCCGAGTTCCTCGCAGTTTGCTACATACCGTTCGTGGTCGGTTAGTCGCTCATCTGCGTTTGCGTGCTGGTTTACGTAGAACGCCGGTACATACTCTTCTTCGTCAGTTAAGAAGACATCGCATGTGCTCAGGGCTGACGTACCCGCGCCTTCGAGCGAATAAGGTACAAAATCGCAGGCGTTTAGGATGCGGCGGTGGAGCGCGGTCGCCACCAGTTCGTTATATGGTTCTTGGTTTAAATGCGCTCCTGCCTTGTGGAGAACTCGATGTTTGCCTTCGCACGTCCAATACTTCTGAAGGTTGCCGTCCGAGGTGTTATCGGGCTTTGCGGCGGCTGCTTTGCCCTCTGGGGCAAAGGGCGCAATGGTCAACGAGACGTCGTCAAAAGCATTATTGAAGAAGTTAATATCCTTCCACGCGAGACCGGAACCTTGGGGTCTAATCCAATACTGGTCGGATAGGGAGAGGCCGAGATTTCGCTGAACGAGTTCATCGGGAACATCGACTGCGGCTTCTGCCAACAGGGATGACAACCCAATGCGCGCGAGCGGGATACCGCGGCCACGCCACCAGATGCGGAAAGAATCGAGCGATACAGGACTATTGGGGCCAAATGCTCCAATAGGGGCGTGGACGTAATCGATGTCGGCGCCGATATGGGTGAAGTCTTTTCGCGATGTGCTGTAGACCAGTTGAGCGACTTCGTACGTGCGGTTCATAAGGGCGAATTGGATTTCGCTTTTCCCATGCCCGCGACGGGGGCGTCCTCCCGTCTTGGTTACGGAGCGGAGTCGCGTGTCGACGCTGTCTTTGTCGATGAGCCACACACCAGAAGCCTTGCGTGCCTCAAGCGTTCCGTTTTTTATGAGCTCCTGCACTCTGCGCGGGGTGATGTCGAGTAGCTCGGCAGCTTCCTTTGTGGTCAACATCGCGAAACCCTTCGTTAGAACGAACAGTTTTATCTATTCCATTGTAATTAAAACTATTCGTTCTGACGAATAGTTTTGAGTACAAGACTTTAGTCTGCTGGGCGCGCAGCGGCCAGCTTCAACCCACCCGCTATGCGGGTGGAGACAAACGGCTTTACAA
>CAKUHK010000029.1:0-26696 GCA_934655965.1 uncultured Collinsella sp. | reverse complement strand
GGCTCGGTCGGGGCAGTCGGCATGCTTGCGGAGGTGTCGCCCACCTTCTTCTTATAGAGCTTCTGCAGCGTCGCGGACTGACGGACGATCTGCTTGGCCTGGTCCTTGGACACGCCGTACTGCGTGGCCATGGTCTTGTAGTCGGAGGTACCGATGGAATCCTCGGCGTACTGCTTCATCTCCTTGGAAGAGACCGTAATACCCTCGTCCTCGGCAGCGTCGAGCAGAATCTGATTGCGCACGTAGGACAGGATAACGTCGGCAGACGGGGCGGCGTAGTTGCCGTCATCGTCCTTAACGGTGTCGAGGCTGTACTGGCTCTCGATGGCCTCGCGCGCGGTAATGTCGCTCTTCTTGCCGTTGTAGCTGTAGCTTGCCACGGTCGAATCGAGCTGATCCTCGGTCAGGGTCGAAGAGCCAACGCCCTTGCCGCCAAAGCCACCGTTGCCCACAAAGAAGCCAACCACGGCAGCGATCACGACGGCAACCACAAAGGCGGCAATCATCGTCTTCTTGTGCTTGGAAGCGTGGTCGTCCTCATCGGTATCGGCATCGTCGTCCTCGTCCTGCGGCTCGGGCATGAGATTCTCGTCGGCAGCGTCCGCGGCGATCTGAGCCTCCAGGCGGGCGTCCTCTTCCTCGGCGGTCGTGCCAGCGGCAATGTGCTCGGCAGACGTACCGGCGACCAGGTCGATCTTCTCTTCCTCGTCACCGTCGGGACCTTCGCCGCGCTCGATGATCTGGATGCCGTCGATCTCGTCCTTCTCGTCCTTCTTTTGAATCAGACCCATAGTCAGTTACTCCTTGATGGGAAACAAAGTCCTCAATAGAATACGCCCGACGGAGCGCCGGGCGTATTGTTTCTTAGGTTAAACGCAAACACTTAAGTACTATTTAGGCGTTTGCGGGCCATTTGCTTTAGGCCAGGTGCGCGATAACGGCATCGGCGAAGGCCTGAGTGCCCACGGCGCCCTCAACGGAGCCGGTCTGGGCGCGACGCACGTCACCGGTAACCTGCTTGCCCTCGTCGAGCGTGGCAGAGACGGCAGCGCGGATGCGGTTGGCCGCATCGTTCTCGCCCAGATGGTCGAGCATCATGGCAGCGGAGAGGATCTCGGCCGTGGGGTTGGCGATATCCTGGCCAGCGATATCGGGCGCGGAGCCGTGTGTGGCCTCGAAAATGGCGCAATCGGCACCGATGTTGGAGCCGGGGGCCATGCCAAGGCCGCCCACCAGGCCGGCGCACAGGTCGCTGACGATGTCGCCGTACAGGTTGGGCAGTACCAGGACATCGAAGTCGTTGGGGTTCTGGACCAGGCCCATGCAGGTGGCGTCGACGATCTTGTCATTGAACTCGATATCGGGATAGTTTGCAGCCACCTCGCGCGCAACGCGCAGGAACAGGCCGTCGGTCGCCTTCATGATGTTGGCCTTGTGCACGGCCGTCACCTTTTTGCGGCCGCAGCGGCGGGCGTACTCAAAGGCGTACTCCACGATACGGCGGCTCTTGGCGATGGAGATCGGCTTGATCGAGATAGCGGAATCGGCAGCAAAGGTCTTCTGGCCCGAGCGCTCGACGAGCTGCGAGAGCTCCTCGACCTCGGCAGCGCCCTCATCGAACTCGATGCCGGCGTAGAGGTCCTCGGTGTTCTCGCGCACGATGACCAGGTCGACATCGCGGAAACGCGAGCCGTCACCCGGCTGCGACAGACAGGGGCGCACGCAGGCGTACAGGTCGAAATGCTTGCGCAGGGCCACGTTGACGCTGCGGAAACCCGTGCCGACTGGTGTGGTGATGGGGCCCTTGATGGCAACCTTGGTCTCGGCGACCGCATCGAGGACGTGCTGGGGCAGCGGCGTGCCAAACTCGTCCATGACGCCGGCGCCGGCCTCCTGGACGTTCCAATTGATCTGGACGCCGGTGGCCTCGACCACGCGGCGCATGGCCTGCGTAATCTCGGGACCGATACCGTCACCGGGAATCAGGACTACATCGTGCGCCATAATCTGTTACTCCTCGTCTTCGGCGTCGTCAGATTTTTTAACGCTAGCACGCTTCTTCTTTTTGGAGAGATCCAGGCCAAAACGTTTAACAAGCATTTCGCAAATCTCGCTCGAGCGGGCCTTGAGATAGCTGCCCTTGCCGTTCTCGGCGTCGAACTTCAGGCGCAGCGCGAGCTTCTCGGCGACCTCGGCGTCGATCTCGCCCTGACCAAACTCGTACAGGCAACCGAGCATGTCGCGATACTCGAGGTCACCGTGGTAGCACTGGATGGCCTCGTCCAGGATCGGCCAAGCCTCGCGCGAACGCTCGACACTCGTGGCACCCCACACGCACAGCAGGCGGAAGGCGGCGTAGCGCAGCGTGGAGGAAAGCTCGTCGAACAGCGCGGTCTCGGCGCCCTCAAAGGCGTCGCCCATCTGCTCGGGGCAGGTGGTGGCGAGCGCCGTCAGGGCATCGAGGGCCTCCCAGCGGGTCTGAGCCTCGGGGCGGTCGAGCGCCTCGATCAGCGCGGGCACGCAGGGCACGACGCGCTGCGGGTCGCGCTCGGCCAGCAGGTGCAGCACGCGGGCGGCAAACTGGCGGATGCGGCGCGTGGGGCAGCCGAGCTCCTGGACCAGGCGGTCGACGGCGTTCTCGTTCTCCTCTGCCAGCTGAAGCTGTGCCAGCTCCTCATCGGTAAGCTGTTCGTCTTTGTTTTCTGCCATAGTTACCTCTTCTTATTTCTTAGCGTGCTTGCCAGCACCCTTGCTGTCATCGGTGACCGAGATGAGCTGTCGGTCGGCACCGCCATCGCGACGTGCGCGACGGCGGTCCTCGGCGTCGCCCGCATCGGCGGCGGCGCGATGGGCCTTGTTGACGTTAAAGACCTCGTCGTGCTTGCGCCACGGACCGACGGACTCGCCAAAGCTCATCTTAAGACCGGCGATAAAGCCGCCGAGCCAGCCGATTGGCGCAAACTGCACCAGCGGGAACAGCGAGAACACCCAGGTCAGCAGAACGACTGCCGCCGCACCCGCAAAGTTGGCGATCCAGTAGTCGCGCTTGGTGATGACGCGCTTTTCGCACGCCCACTGGCCGCACAAAAAGCCGATGTAGATCGCAAAGAGAAAGAGCACCAGCGCAAGCACCACGAACGTCCAGCTCATGGGCGCTACTCCCCGTGATGGTGGCCGCAGCAGCACTCGTGGCCGTCGTCATGGCCGTGGCCGCCGCAGCACTCGTGGTCCTCACCGTGGTGGTGGCCACAACCGCACTCAGGGTCCTCGCCGTGCTCGCCGCAACCGCAACCGTCCTCGTGGGCACCGTGCTCTTCGGGACGATACTGCGACCAGTCCAGACCGGCGGCGATGGCGTCGGCCTCCTCCTTGTAGAGCACCGTGATGGCCTGGGTGCCCAGCTTGGCGCCACCGATGGCGTCGAGCATGTCGTAGAGCGTAAAGGCCACGTCGGCGCCGGGCAGCGCGAGCTCGCGGTCGTCGGCGTAAGCGAGCGCCAGGCGCAGGTCCTTAATGAAGTGCTCGACCATAAAGCCGGGCTTGTAGTCGCCGTCGAGCGCCTTGGGCGCCAGGCTCTCCATGGCGCCGGACTTGCCGGTGCCGCCCAGGATCATTTGGCGGGTCTTCTCCAGGTCAAGGCCGCTCAGATCGGCAAATGCCATGGCGTCTGCCATGCCGACCATGCAGGCGCCCAGCGACACCTGGTTGGCGAGCTTGGCAGCCTGGCCCTTGCCGGCACCGTCGAAGCAGCAGATGTTGGCCGCAAAGGTGGCAAGGATGTCGCGAACCGGGGCGATATCGTTCTCGGTGGCGCCCACGATAGCCGTGAGCGTGCCGGCGATCGCGCCCGACTCGCCGCCGGTGACGGGGCAGTCAAACGCCATGCGGCCGGAGACCTGGGCGGCCTCGGCGATGTCGCGCGCGAGCTCCGGCGAGCTCGTGGTGAGGTCGATCAGCACCGCGCCCGGCTTGGTGCAGGCCAGCAGGCCGTCGCCCGCCAGATAGAGTTCCTCGACCTCGGAGGGATAGCCCACCATGGTAAAGACGACATCGGCGTTTGCCACTGCCTCGGCCGGCGTATCGGCCCAGACGGCGCCGCGCTCGACGAGTGCGGCGGCCTTGGACTTGGTACGGTTGTTGACCGTGACGGGATAGCCGGCGTCCAGGATGTGGCCGGCGATGGGGGCACCCATGATTCCGGTGCCGATGAATGCGACGGAGAGCTTGTTTGCCATGAAACCTTTCCTTTTGGGTTGGGTGTTGTTACCAGGTTGAATACTCGGCGCCAGCGTTTGGGCCGTGACTTGAGGGCGCTTGCGGCTGTAGCGCTTGCCTACTCGCCGCGCACGCGACGCGCGATGCGATCGGAAAGCGAGGCCTTCTCAGCGCGGTTCTTGCCCCAAAACGCGCAGGCCACCATGCCGGGACCCACGTGCGAGCCAATGGTGGGGCCCACGGAGCTGCGGATGATGGTGACGTCGGCGCAGCCTTCCTCCTTGCGGATGGCGGCCTCGAGCCAATCGCCGTCCTTCTCGGCGTCGGCCGTCATGATGGCGATGGGCATGGTGCGATCGGGCACGTAGTTCTCGCGGAACGACTTGAGGATGGACTTGAGCGCCTTCTTGCGGCCGCGGTTGACGCCGATCAACGACAGCGAGCCGGCCAAGTCGTAGGAAAGCTCGGGCTTGACGTCGAGCTTAGCCGTGAGCTGCGCCGCCGCGGGCGGAATGCGGCCGCCGGCCGCCAGCGCGTCAAAGCTCTCGAGCGTAAAGTAGCCGTGGACGTAGGTCTTGGCCTCGTTTGCCCATTCGACCAGCTGCTTGGCGGTCAGACCCGCCGAGCGCTGACGGACGGCCTCGAGCGCCAGGAGCTCGCCGGTCGCGCAGGGCAGGGCGTTGTCCACCACGTACAGCTCAAAGTTGGGATACTCGGCGCGCACGGCATCTGCCGCCTGGCACGCGGAGTTGTAGCTCGACGACAGCGCCGAGGTAAAGCACAGGTAGACCGTGGGTGTGCCCTCTTTGGCGCACTCGGTAAAGAACTCGATATAGCGACCAAGCGACACGGCCGAGGTGGACACGCGGGCGCCGGCGCGCATGCGGTCGTAGAACTCCTTGGGCGTGATGCTCGACCAGATGTCGTCCGTGCGCTCCTCGCCATCGATGATGAAGGGGAAGCCCAGGATATCGACATCGAGGTTCGCGGCGACCTCGGGGCTAAAGTCGCAGCAGGTATCGACGACGATGCGGCAGCGGTCAGAATGGCCGGCGGATGCAGCCTTGTCCATCAAAGCGACTCCTTACGTAAAAAGGCGGCCACCCGCATGGGATGGCCGCCAGCCGTTAACTCATGCAAGTTAACGTATTTTACTCGTCAAGTGTTTCGATACGGGGCTTGATGATGCCATATCCACCATTCTTACGGTGATACACCACATTGATGAGGCCAGTCGTCGCGTTCTCGAACACGTAGAAGTCATGGCCCAGCAGATCGGTCTGCACCAGCGCCTGCTCCTCAGTCATCGGGGTGACGTCGATGACCTTCTCGCGGACGAGCAGGTCGTCCTCCTCCTCGGGCAGCAGCAGGTCGGCCAGATCCTCAACGCGCTCAACCGGCGCGACGTCCGCGGCGCTGGCACCACCCTGACGGTTGTCCACGACCTTGGTCTTGAACTTGCGCAGCTGGCGGGTGACCTTATCGGCGGAAAGGTCGATGGCGGCGTACATATCGGCACCGTGCTCGGCGACACGAATCACGGAACCGCGAGCGCGAACCGTAACCTCGACGATTGCCGGGTTGGGGTTCGAGGGGTTCTTCTCGTAGCGAAGTACAACGTCGACCGTCATGGGCTCGATGTCGAAAACCTTGAGCGCCTCGCCGATCTTCTCATCAACATGCGCACGCAGAGCATCGGTTACCGTCGTCTTGCGTCCAGAAACCTTGATATCCATACGTGGCTCCAATCTGCCTCGGGGACTTACTGTACTGGCTATGTACCCATTGCCGTGTATTTAATCACCCGGATTCTCAAAGACCCGAATAACGACTGCTTGATACCGCATACCGAAGTCTCGCACTTTTCCGAGGCAAAGTGCGCTATAGGAGGGCGTCGGCGGCGTTGGATTTTTTACTGGAAATTGGCCTTAACCTGCTTGTTTTATCAAAATAGAAAAGCCGGGCTCCCCTATTTGGGGGACCCGGCAATGCGTGTTGAAACCGTGAAGAGGCGCCCTGCTCAATGCATGGAAGACGCCACCCCTACCAATAACTAGCTATTGAGCTTGTTGATGTCATCGTCGGTGATAGTGCCTTCTTGGCTAGATGACGAGCTGTCGCCGCTGTCATCGGAGACCTCGTCGTCGGAAGACTCGGCCTCGTCGGATGAGGAGTCAGATGCCTGCATGTTGACGCCCGAAACGGTCTTGGCGGTGAGGTCGTAGGGCATCGTGCCATACCAGACGGAGTGGACGGCCTCGAGGGTACCGTCGACCGTGATGCCGTCGAGGGCATCGCTGACGGCGCGGCACAGCTCATCGTTGGAGGCAAGGCCCGCGACGCCGAGCGTCGAGGGCGTCTCGAGCGTGCCGACATACGAGATCTGGCTCATCAGGCGCGCGAGGTAGCCGCCGGCCGTGGAGTCGCAGATCACGTAATCGACCTCTCCTGACTCGAGCGCCTCAAAGCACTCGTTGATGTTGGAGAAGGTCTTTTGGTTGGCGGTGATGCTCTGCTTGGCGAGCGCCTCCTGCGAGGCCGAGGACATCTGGACGCCCAGGGTGGCAGTATTGAGCGTGTCGGTGGAGACGCTCAGGGACTCTCCGTCGCTGGTCTTGCCAAACACGGCGGCGGCGTCGTACAGGCAGGTGCCAAGCGAGCTGATGCCATCGTCCGTGGACTTGATGTCGCCAATGAAGATGTCGGCCTTCTTGTCGCTGAGCGCAGAATCGGCCGAGGACACATCGACAAAGGCAACCTTAAGACCCATACGGCATGCGAGGGCGCGGGCGGCATCGACCGCATAGCCCGTGAGGTTTCCGTCGGCGTCCTGCATAGCCTGCGGGGCGTCAGACGTATCGAGGGCGACCGTCAGAGTTCCCGGCGTGACTAGGGCATCGTCCGACACCGTGGGGGTGACGGTCTCGCGCTCGATCTGGTCAATCGTGGGCGTCGTGAACGTGGAAAGTGGATTGAACGCGCATCCACTCAGGCCCAAAACGGCAATGACCGCCGCGGTACCAGCACCTAACCGAGCCGCGTGCATCAAGCTGCCCCTTACCATGTCCACTACCCTGCCTTCTATGTCGTATACGATCCGCGCCTTGCGCGGAATATCTGGTTGTTCCCACCAGCTGACCTGGTATTTGACCCCACACTTGCGCACCGGGGCGTTTGCTCGGGAGGCCGCAGCCACCTTCACGACTGGCCCGCTCGCCCGCGAGGCAGTATTGCCCCAAAGAAAGTAGAACGGACGGTGCGGCTTACATCTAGGACGCGCCATGATCGCGCCGCGCGCACGCGGTCGCTTACGTGGATCCCTTTGACCGCGTCTGTCTTGGACTAGGATGGACATTTCGTCCGTCCGCAACCACAGCCTGGCAGGAACGTAGCGCATTATAGCTAAGTTCAAGCTATAGTTTAAGGTTAGGGACGTCATTCGCACCGTGAGCACAGATTTCGCAGGTCGGAGCGGACCATTCATGCCCCCTTGAAGCTCGTCGCTCCCCTGCGGGGAGCTCCGAAGCACCTGTTTTAGGATGCCTTGGCCAAAAAATGGCAAATATGAGTACTGTCACCAAATTAGTGGCAGGTATTATTGGCCTCGTGGACAGATTTAGCGCTCATTTCCGCTAACTTGATAGTTAGATATTCTACATTTGTTTATTATCTTCTTTCCCTACGACGGCTCTGGATCCAAAACTCTTGGAATTTGCTGTTACTAGTTTTGTAACAGTACTCATATTTGCCACTTTTTGGCCAGAGCATATATCCAACCCCCTGTTCCCCGGCGTTGTTAGGCCGGTTTAAGCCCGAAACACGCCCGAAGCGCATTAAGCAATGCCTCTTGTTTCCCCCTGCGAGCATCGACACGGTTTCGATACCGCTTACCCATGCGTTGATGGATGCGCCATGCTAGCGCCTCCATCGCTTCCATATCACAGAGCATCTCGTTGTTGACGGTCGCGACCTCGATCCCCATGGCCAAAAAGCCCGTGTTACGTTTTTCGTCGTGGATGCGTCCGCTTCGGGATCCATGGCCCTGTTCACCGTTGTATTCCAGGTCAAACCGGGCTGCTTCCTGGTACGCATCGCAAATCGCATGGGGCATTCCCGAGATTGCCTGCGCACGGTCATTGAACTCGATTTTGTAGTCGGTCTTAAAGGGGCCGCAGGCAAATCCCCCATAGGAAAACGGAAGTGAAAACATGGCAAGCATGATGCATTCCATGGGTGAACGCAGGTTTTCCGACAGGTAGGAGCATAGGCGCAGCAGCCGTTTGGCATCGCTTCCCTTGCATACCGCGAGATAGCCCGTCAACCGTTCGGGCGTCAGAACCGGCTCGACCTCAAAGTAGCCCACATCTGGCGGTTGGTCCTTATCCTTTGCAAGTTTGTTCGCGACAGGCGATGTGTAGGGCGGCAGAAACTTGCCGCGATCGCTCAGTGAAATCTTGGAGCATAGCTCCTGGGCCAGGGCAAATGCCTGAATGCAGCCAACCTCGCGTGCAACGGCAACGCAAAGGGCCTCGGGAGACAAGCTGTACACCCCCGGCTCCACCTCCAGAATCGAGCCAGCCGGCAACCCCGCGGAACAGACAGACCAACTCACACCAGGCATGCGACGGCGCTGTGCCGCAGACCCCACTAGCAGGCACAGGCCTTCTTGCACCTCGCCGCTTTTAGCTCCGATCCGCACCAGGTCGGGAAGATAGATATCCTCGGTCGAGGGCGATGACGCGCTCAGTACGCGGCGTTCCTCCTCGGGTTCGAGGTCCTTCCAGCCGATGTAGCCCATCTGCCGGCGCTCGGCTCGAATCATGCGCAGCGCCGAGGCGCCCGTCAGGATTACGGACGCCGCGAGCTGCTCTTTCGTCAACTTGCTGCGCTGCTTGATTTTAACCGCCACATGAACCACCCCTACCAAACGCGTGCGATAGCGAGGCCATCGACGGCCGCGGCACCGGCGCGCTTGAGTTCTGCTGAAGCCGCCGCCATCGTCGCGCCCGTGGTGATAACGTCATCGATAAGCAGCAGGCGGCGGCCCCGCACGTCCTCGACTGTCTCGTACATGCCCCGGGCGCGCTCTCGGCGCTCCTCGCGACCGAGTTCACGTTGGTCGCCATGGCCGTACTTAACGAGGGCATCGAGCAGCGGGACACCCGACAGCTCGCAAAATGGACGCGCAATGGTCTCCATGTGATCAAAGCCGCGCCGCCGAAAAGCCGCCGCTGTCGCAGGCACAAACACCACTGCGTCGGCAGCGGACAACACACACCCGTAGCGATCGGGTGCCGCGACCTGCGCATGCAGGGCGGTGTCGTAGAGTAGCTCTGCCAGATACGGCGCCAGGCGTCGCTCGCCCGCGTCTTTGTACGCTTTAATGATCCGCGGCAGCGGATGCGTGTAAACGGCACATGCCAAGCACCGGTCGAGCGCTTCGGCCATCGCCGAGGACGCGCCCTCGACCGAGCACTCGGTGCATAGCAGATCACCAAACGGGGCGCCGCATCGAGTGCAGCTATGACGCGGATCGATGAGCGTTAGCGCCGACAAGCAGTCCTGACAAATAAGCGCGCCGGCGCGCTCGCAGCCGGCGCATCGCGTGGGCGACAACGCTTCGAGCGCCTCGTACGTCGCGCGCTCGGCAAGCGGTATCAATTCATCCGCAAACGGTAGGGCGCCAACCCCTTGCAGGCAACCCAACACATTCAAATGCCTCTTCAAGACACAACCCTCCCTACGTTCGGTCGCAGGGAGGGTTGTTGATTCAGCGCTATGATACCCCGATGCGCTTGGGGTCAGGCAGGTTAAATCCGCTCGCGGGCGCTATTCGCCGGTGGGCGGTTGCGGTGCGGACGAGTTTTGGGTCGAGCCCTCGCCACCATCTTGACGCGGCTTGCGGGAGCGACGGCGGCGACGGCGCTTTTGACCCTGGTCGGCCGAGTCCTCGCCAGCACGATCCTCGCGCGGCTCACGCTCATCGCGAGAAGCGCCGCGCGCGGCCTTGGCAGCCGCTCCTCCGCCGTCTCCAGGGCGACGACGCGTGACCTTGACCTCGCCATCCGAAACCTGATCGGCCACGGAAGGCACCGAAGGCTTCTGCTGCGTGCCCGAGGAGTGGCGACGGCGCGGACGCGGGGCGCGCTCCTCCTCGCCACGCGGCTTGCCACCCTTGTCGGCAGGTGCATCGGAACCCGAGCCGCCCTTGGGAGCGGCACCGGCCTCGCGAGCGGCTGCGGCGCGGAAAGCGTCCTCGCGCTCCTCGCTCGACAGATGACGGCGACGACGGCGCGTGGGGTTCATGCCACCGCCGCGGTTTTGCTGCTGGGACTGTTGAGCCTCGCGCTCGCGGGAGGCATTCTTGCCTGCAGACGCGGCCTCGCCGGCATCGCCCGAGCCCGAACGCTTGCGACGGCGACGGCCACCGGCGGCTTCCTCGGCCTCGGGCGCCTCGGCCTTACCGCGACCCTTACCGCGGCCACGGCCCTCGCCCTGGCTCTGACCGGCGCGAGCATCGGCGTCCGCATCGCGACGACGGCGCTTGGGCATCGACGTGCCGGCAAGACGGTCGGCGCTCGACAGGCCATCGCCCACGTCGACGCCATTCTCGCGATCGAGCTCCATGAGCGCCAGGCGCATCTCGGGCGACTCGATACGTTCGAGCACGTCGCGCGTCACGCAGTCGGGGCGGCAGTTGCAGCCCTGCTCGGCGGCTTTCTTCTTGCAGCCCTCGGAGCAGGTCATATCGGCCAGGTTGACCTTAAAGACCTTGCCGTTCTCCAGGCGCAGTACCAGCTGCTCGCGCGGGGTGTCATATTCCTGGATGCGCGCCTTGCCGAGCGGCGTATCGATAAGCGTCTTCTTTTTGGGCGCGCGGCTCTTAAAGTCCTTGTACGCCTCGAACTCGTAGCGCAGGCAGCACATCAGGCGGCCGCAGACGCCACTGATCTTGGAGGAGTTGAGCGGCAGGTCCTGCTCTTTTGCCATGCGGATCGAGACGGGCTCAAACTGTCCGCCAAAGCGCGTGCAGCAGAGCTCCTGGCCGCACTGGGCATAGCCGCCCACCAGGCGGGTCTCGTCGCGCACACCGATCTGGCGCATGTCGACGCGAATATGCAGCGTCGAGGACAGATCCTTGACGAGCTGGCGAAAATCGACGCGCTCCTCGGCCGCAAAGTAGAACACGGCCTTCTCGCCGCCAAACAGGTACTCGACGCCGACCGGCTTCATCTCGAGGTCGAGCTCCTTGACCAGGCGGCGGAAATCGACCATGGCCTCGTCGCCCTGGATGGCCAGGTCGTCGGCAAGCTGCAGGTCGATGTCACTCGCCACGCGCAGCACGGGCTTGAGCGGCTGGCCGATCTCGTCCTGCGGCACCTCGAAGGGATCGGCCGTGACCAGGCCGATCTCGGTTCCGCGCTCGGTGGAGCAAATAGCATAATCGGCCTCGAGGATATCCAGATCCTGCGGGTCGAACCACAGGTCGCGCGAGGCGTAGGTAAACTTAACGGGTACGACTAACGGCATTTCAGTGCCTTCCTGATATCGAACAGCATGACCTCAATGGCCAGCTGGGGAGTAACGTTTCTGGCGATGTTGCGCTCGGCAGTGGCAACCGCCTCGAGTGCCTGGGTGGCACCCGCAACATTCGTCGCGGCGGCAAGCCGCCCGATTGTATCGCGCACGTCCTCGTTCACCACGTCGGCCGCCTCGTCCTGAAGCGTCAGCAGCACATCACGCATGAGCGTCCGCGCGCTCGCCAGCGCTTCCATGATACCCGAACGCTCGCGCGCGTTGAGTTCGCGCTTGTTGCGGTCCTCAAGCTGCTTCAATGCTCCACGCGATAGGTAGTCGGCATTTTGCTCGAGTACCTTTTCCTGCGTGGACTTGACCTCGGCGAGCGGCGCCTTGACGGCGACGATGAGCGACTTGGCGCGGCTGAGCACGTCGGCCTCGTCGGCGGCGATGAGCGAGTCGATGGCACGGACCATCTGGCGGCGGGCGTCCTGGCGCTCGGCGCTCTTAAGGAACTCGATGCCGCGCGTGGGGCTTCCCGCCACGGCGACGGCAATACGGCAACGCGCAGGGTCCTGACCGGTGGCGCGGCTCACGGCCTGCGCGGCGACGGCGGGCGATACCAGCCGAAACGGCACGCACTGGCAGCGGCTCACGATAGTGGGCAGCATTACGTCGGACGAGGTGCCCAGCAGAATGAACATGACGCCCTCGGGCGGCTCCTCGAGTGTTTTGAGCAGCGCGTTGGCGGTGTTGGCGCGCAGCTGTTCGGCACGGTCGATGATGTAGACCTTGGCCTTGGCGCGGATGGGTGCCAAGGGCACGTCGTCGAGCAGCTCGCGGGTCTGGGCGATGAGGTAGCCCGTGGCGCTCTCCGTCGTGTAATAGTGCACGTCGGGATGCGTATGGCGGGCGACACGCACACAGCTGTCGCACGATCCGCAGCCGTCCTGCTCGCACAGGAAGGCCTGGGCGAGCGCCCATGCGGCGTCGAGCTTGCCGGCACCGGGAGCGCCCAAAAACAGGTACGCGTGCGATGCGCGGCCGCTGGCGACGGCATTAGTCAAAAAATCGCGCACGCGCTCCTGAGTATCGAGCTTGGCAAGCAGGCTTGTCTGAGCGGGGACCATGTTACTCGGCCTCCTGGGCAAGCGCGGCGGCGACGGCGTCCTGAGGGATGTTGAGTCCGTATGCGCGAACCCGCTCGACCGTCTGCGCGAAAACATCTGCGATCGGCGCGGCAGCATCGATAAGTTTTACGCGGTTCGGCTCCTCGGCAGCGATGGCACAAAATCCCTGGTAGACGCGCTCCTGGAAGGCCATCCCCTTGGCCTCCATGCGGTCTGCCGCGCCACGAGCGGCCATGCGCAGCGCAGCCTGCTCGGGCGTGATGTGATAGATAAGCGTGAGCGACGGGTGCGTTCCAGCAACCGCCAAGTTGTTGGCGTCGCGTACCATCTGGCGATCGAGGCCATCGGCAAACGCCTGGTAGCAGGTCGTGGAATCGTAGAAGCGGTCGCACAGGACCACCTTGCCGGCCGCAAGGGCGGGCGCGATGACCTCGTGCACCAGCTGGGCACGCGCGGCCTCGTAGAGCAGCAGCTCACAGGTATCGCCCATCGCCGTGTTGGCGGGGTCGAGCAGCAGGGCGCGGATCTTTTCGCTGATGGCAGTGCCGCCCGGCTCGCGCAGAGTTACGACCTGATAGCCGGCGAGGTCGAGCGCGCGGGCCAGCAGGCGCGCCTGCGTGGACTTGCCGGCGCCGTCGACGCCCTCGAGCGTGATAAAGCTATGTTGAGCGGGCTCAAAAGCCATGGGCGCAGCCCCTTCCTACAAGGCGCGTAAATGCAGATATATCAACCAAGCCATGATACCCCAGTGCTCGGCGCGTCCCAAATCCCACCTAGTCCCAGGCGACTACTAAGTTGCGGTGAAATAGGGACTGGTTACAGCCCTGAGGCCACCAAACACTCCCTATTTCACCGCAACTTATGATGGGGAGTTTTGGACGCTGGGTATAATCGACGTATTGCATTGAAATGTGGCGAAAGGAGTGGCAATGTCTCGGTATTGCGCCTCGTGCGGCAAGCTTCTTGCAGACGACGCCAAGTTCTGCACCTCGTGCGGTGCACCCGTTGAGCAATCGACCGCGAGCAACGATCAGCCCGCTTTTGAGCAGACCGGCCCCCTTGATACGCCTCAAACCAAGGCGGACGACCCCCTCGCCTATCGCCCCGACCCCGCCGCAAGCCCCGTGTCGGTCGAGACCACGCAGCGCATCCCTGTCGCGAGCGGCTCGCCTCAGCAGCAGCCGGCACCTACATACGCGCCCGTTCAGTCACAAGCGCCCGCTCCCAAGAAGAGCGGCACCGGACCACTTGTCGCCATTATCGTTGTGTTGGTGGCGATCATCATCGCCCTGGTCATCTTCTTTGTGATCAAACCGTTCGACAGCGCTTCCACGCAGACGACTGCCGAGGTAACCAAGCTGCACCGCGATGTCGACGACGATGACCTAAAGCCCCTCGGCGACCCCAACAGCCTGTACGACGACGATGACGATGACGACGAGGATGGCGGCGAAGCGACGCTCTCCGAGCAAAACCTCTACCGCCGGCTGAGTGAATACTACGACCTGCTCGAAGATCTCGACAGCCAGGTCCGCGCCTGTGCGCAGGCCTTCAACGGCAGCTATCTGGAAGAAGATCGCACCACCCGTCAGAATCTCGCCGATGTTGCCGAGCGCACAGAGGACACCATCGAGCAGTATTACGACATCGTCGAGGACCTGGACGTCCCGACGAGTTCCAAGAACTACAGCTCCTGGAAGGACATCATCGCCCTGTACGATGATCTTGATCACCGCATCGACGCGATCTGCGATGCCTGGGAAATCAGCCTGAAGTACTCCAAGCCCGAGGACCACAAGGACGAGATCGTGGCGCCGCTGGCGCGCGACAACGTGGCGGGCACAAATGACAATAAGTACCGCCTAGATTTTGAGGAGCGCTATCCCGGTGCCAAACCCGTCGAAGTGAACTAAACTCCCCTACCAACAAGAAGTTGCGGTGGAATAGTTCCGGTTTTTGAGCCCTGCAAGCCCAAATAAGAACTATTTCACCGCAACTCATGAGCGGGGCCGGGTGCGCGTTTGGATTCGCGCACCCGGCCCCTGTTGCTGTGTTGCGTCGCTGTTCGGCTATTTGTCGGCGGCGGCCTTCTTTGTCGTGGCCTTCTTGGCGGCCGTCTTCTTAGCGGTCGTCTTCTTCGCTGCCGTCGTCTTCTTGGCCGCACTCGTCTTGGTCGCAGTCTTGCGGCCGCGGGCGGGCTTCTTTTCCTTGGTCGGGCAGTCCATGTTCACGCAGATGCGCCATGGGCCGCGCGCCGTGTTGACTACCACGATGGGAGCGCCGCACTCGGGGCAGGTCTCGCCCGTTGCCTCGAGCTTGCCGCGCGCCGGCAGCGGATAGCTCACGCCGCAGTCGTCGTAGTTGGTGCAGCGGATAAAGCGCTTGCCGCTCTTCTCGCTCTTGTGCGCGATCAGGTCGCCATGGCGTCCGGCCTCGGCGCACACCTTGCACTCGCCCACCTTAAGGTCGGGCTCGTAGTTGGTGGGACACGTGGGGTTCACGCAGATCTCGAAGGCCTTCTGGCGGAACGGCTGGCACTTGATGCGCGGCGCGCCGCACTCGGGGCACACGGCCGCCTCGCCCTCGAGCGGACTCACCTTGACGCCGCTCGGCACCGGATAGGTCACATCGCAGTCGGGCCAGCCCATGCAGCCGATAAAGCTGCCGCGGGTCTTGGCGCTCGTCTTCATAACCAGGTCCTTGCCGCACTTGGGGCAGGCGCCCACGCGCGCATCGGCCGTGACGGCGTCGCTGATGGCGTCGCCCAGCTCCTGCGTGTGCTTGAGCAGCTCGTCGAGCACGCCGGCCAGCAGCGCGCGCGAGTGCGTCACGACATGCTCTTCGGTGTCCTCGCCGCGCTCCACGCGGGTCATGTCGCCGTCGAGCTCGCTGGTCATATCGGGGCTCGTGATGCGCGGGGCAAACTGCGTCAGCGCGTCGATGATGGCGATACCCAGCTGGCTCGGCTCCACGGGATCGTTTTTGAGATAGCGCACGGCATACAGGCGCTCGATGATGCTCGCGCGCGTGGACTTGGTGCCCAGGCCGCGCTTTTCCATCTCCTGCACGAGCTTGCCCTGGCTGTAGCGTGCGGGCGGCTCGGTCTGCTTAGCCTCGAGTTTAATGTCGAACACGTCGACCGTATCGCCCTGCTCCAGCGGTGGCATCTGCTCGTCGCGTTTAAGGCCGTACGGGTAGGCCTCGCGGAAGCCCGGGGTCACGAGCACGTCGCCCGAGGCCACGAACGGCTCACCGTTAACGTCGAGCTCGAGCTTGGTGTTCTCAATGGTCGCGGGACCCATGAGCGTCGCCAGGAAGCGGCGAGCGATGAGGTCGTAAAGCTTGCGCTGGCCGCCGTCGAGCGTGGACGGATCGCCCTCGCCCGTGGGATAGATCGGCGGGTGGTCGGTGGTCTCGACCTTGCCGCGCGTGGGCTTCATGGGACCGGCGAGCACCTTTTTGCATACGGGTGCCAGCGCCGGGTTGATCTTTGCCAGGTCGCTCACCACGGCGCCCAGATCGAGCGTTGCGGGATACACGGTGTTGTCGACACGCGGGTAGCTGATGAGGCCGGCCATATAGAGGGACTCGGCGATGCGCATGGTACGCGCAGGCGAGATGCCCTCGGCCGCGGCGGCAGCCTGCAGCGAGGTCGTCGCAAACGGGGTGGGCGGCTGTTGCTTGCGCGAGCGCTTGGTCACCGCAGCGACGGTTGCCGTCCTGGCACCGTCAACATGGCCGTATGCTGTCTCGGCGGCATCCTTGTCGGTAAAGCGCGCCGTCTTGTGCGCGATCTTAAAGCGATCGTCCTCGGCAGCACCCTGCGCGGCGCCCATGCCTCGGATCTGCCAATAGTCCTCGGGCACAAACGCCATGCGCTCGCGCTCGCGCTCGACCACCAGGGCGAGCGTCGGCGTCTGCACGCGGCCGGCAGAGCGCACGTTGCCAAAACCGCCGAACTTGGCGAGCGTCAGGTAGCGCGTGAGCACCGCGCCCCAGATGAGGTCGATATGCTGGCGGCTCTCGCCGGCGTCGGCCAGGTTCTGGTCGAGCGAGACGAGGTTATCGAAGGCCTGCGTGATCTCGGCCTTGGTAAACGAAGAATACTGGGCGCGGGCAACCGGCAGGTCCGGCGCCACCTCGCGCACCTTGTTGAGGGCGTCCGAGCCAATGAGCTCGCCCTCGCGGTCAAAGTCCGTAGCGATGATGACGCTGTCGGACTTCTTGGCCAGGTTCTTGAGCGAACGAATGAGTTCCTTCTCGGCCGGCAGCTTAATGACCGGCGCCCAGGTAAGATACGGCAGGCTCTCGAGTTTCCAGCCCTTGATGGAGATGCCGTCGGCAAGAAACGGCTTGCGCTTGGTGTCGTAAGGCGGACGGGCCAGGCCATCGGGCATGTCGGCCGGCAGCATCTCGCCGTCCTCGGTCACCGAATACCAGCCCAGCTTTTTATCGAACAGCACGCTGTCGCAAAAATCGGGCGCCAGGATGTGACCGGCAAGGCCGATGGTCACGCACTCCTCGCCCTTCCACTCAAAACGGTAGATGGCGGTGTTGTACACCTTGTCCTTTTTGGGCTTACCCGTGGACAGACGCTCGGCGATCTGACGCGCGGCGTCGTTTTTCTCGGCGATGATGAGCTTCAAAAGAGGCTCCTATCTCGTGTCTCTGCGGCTACGCCCGCCCGTATGGCGGCCGATTTACGCCCTTGCTTGCTCGATCTGCCCGATGAGCCAATCGCACCAGGCATCCATGCCCTCGCCCTTGCGTGCGCTCACGGCAAACCGCGGCGCCTGCGGATTGAGGTCATCGAGTGTCTTAGTATACCTATCCATGTCAAAATCGAAAGCCGGGGCAACATCGACCTTGTTGAGCAGCTGCGCGCCGGCGTGCTGGAAGATGCCCGGGTACTTGATGGGCTTGTCGTCGCCCTCGGGCACCGAGAGAATCATGATGGACAGGTTCTCGCCCAGGTCAAAGTCGACCGGGCAGACCAGGTTACCCACGTTTTCGATAAAGATAACATCGATATTTTCCAGACCCACAGCCTGATCGAAGGCATCGATAGCCTCCATGATCATGTTGCCCTCGAGGTGGCACAGGCCGCCCGTGTTGATCTGGATGGCGGGCATGCCGGCTTCCTTCATGGTGATGGCGTCGACATCCGAGGCGACATCGCCCTCGATGACGGCGCAGCGAAGGCCGGCCTTGTCGCGCAGGCGCTCGTTGGTGCCCAGGATCGTGGTGGTCTTGCCCGAGCCGGGGCTCGACAGCACGTTGATCACGTAGGTGTTTGTCTCTGCGAATCGCTGACGCAGCTGATCTGCCAGGCGCTCATTGCGCGACAGGATCGGCGATGCGATATCAATCGTTTTCTCAGCCATACTCGGCGCTCCTTACTTTTGCCCCTTTATACCCCATCATCAGATGGCTGGGCGGACTAATCGTCGGGGGTTTCGATCTCGATGCTCGCAATATCGAGCTCGCGGCCGTGCAGCAGGCGCACGTTGGCGCCTCCGCACTGGGGGCAGCGACAATGGAAGCGGTCGTGATCGAAGACCTCGCCGCAGTCCAGGCACTCACTTTGCGGATGGATCTCCTCCACGGCGAGCTCGCAGCCCTTCGTGAGCGGGTCCTCGTCGCGAAACGTCTCCCAGGCAAAGTCGAGCGCCTCGCGCACGACCTCGGTCATATCCCCGATACGCAGCGTTACCAAAACGGCGCGCGAGGCCCCCGCCCCACGCGCCGCGCGAATCACTGTATCGAGTATGCCGTTGACAATGCCAACCTCGTGCATACCGATTTACTCCTCGTCGTCCTCGTCGTCCGAGAACAGGTCCAGACGGCTCACGAACAGGCCCTCCTTGCCCTCGCGCGCGGTGATGACCACGCGGGCGACGGCGAGCGAGATCTCGTAGAGCGAGAGCAGGGCGCCGTACATAAGGCCCAGGGTGACGGGCGAGCCGTCGGGCGTGATCACGGCCGAAGCCACGAGCAGGCCCACGTACACATAGCGCCAAGCGCTGCGGAAGGCGGCGTAGGACACGATGTGGAAAACGGACAAGTAGAAGATGATGAGCGGCAGCTCAAACGCCACGCCAAAGCCGATCATAAAGAGCAGCTCCATGTTGACGTAGTTCTCCAGGTCGGGCAGCGCCGTGGCGACGGCCGAGGTCTCGCCGATGAGCCACTCAAAACCGGCCGGAATGATGATGAAGTAGCAGAAGATGGCGCCCAGGAAGAAGAGCAGCGTCGATGCGAGCACCGTGGGCACGACCCACTTGCGCTCGTTGGGGCGCAATGCCGGCAGGAAAAATGCCAGAATCTGCCAGATGATCATGGGCGTGCACATGACAACGGCCATCTTGAGAGCCAGCGAGAAGCGCAAGCTAAAGCCGCCGAGCGTGGTGGTGATGTAGAACTTACCGTCCGGCACAAAGGAGCGGATGGGGTCTTGCAAAATGTCGAGCACCACGGGCGTGGCGAAGTACAGCACGATGGCTGCGGCAAACACCGAGACGACCACGATGGTCAGACGGCGACGGAGCTCTCCCAGGTGATCGAAGAGCGGCATACGCGCAGGTCCGATTGGCATTACTCGTCGCCTCCCTTCGGGGCGTCGGCGGCAGCGGCCTCGTCCTCGGCCTCGAGCTCGCGGGCGAGCTGGTCGACGACGGCCTTGCGCTTGCGGGGGCGACGGGCATAGAGGTCGGCCGTCGTGGGTTCTGCCGGCTCGGGCTCCGGCTCCGGCTCTGCAGCGGGGGCGGGCTCGGCGGCGTCAGCCTCGGACTCGGCGGCGGGCTCGGCGCCCTCGGCTTCAGGCTCCTCGGCAGCAGGCTCGCCCTCGGCGGCACCTTCGCTTGCGGCCTTCTCGGCAGCAAGGCGGGCACGGCGCTCGGCAAAGGTCTCCTTCTTTGCGGGCGAAGCCGTCTCGGCGGCATCCTCGTCCGCATCGGAATCGTCATCGGCCGCTGCGGCCTTCTTGGGCTTGACCGGGGCAGACGCGGCCTCGCTCACCGGATCGATAATCTCGGACTGAACAACGGCCGTCATCTTTTCCTGCGTCTCGCGGAACTGACGGATGGCACGGCCGATCGTGCGGCCCATCTGCGGGAGCTTATCCGGGCCAAACAGCAAAAAGCCGAAGACCACGATGATTGCGAGCTCACCCTCTCCAATACCAAACACACATACCTCCAAGGCTCGATGTGAGTCGAGCCCGCACCGCGCCATTCGGCCGGAACTCGTCTATTCATTCGGTCAAGTATAGCGCCCGGACGCCAAAACGTCCGAGCGCATCACAAACATATGCCAAACGGCACGGCCCTTTTGGGGCGAAATCTTATGCCGCGGTGATCGAAATCTCCTGGTCGACGCCCAGCAGCTGAACCACGCGCATCACCGGGGACTGCACGTTGACGCAGCTAAAACGCTTGCCGTGATCGGCCGCGTGGTGTGCAGCGCCCACCAGCACGCCAATGCCCGTCGAGTCGATGTAGCTCACCTGGGCAAAATCGAGCTCAACGGCCTCGGTGGGCTGCTCGAGCGCCAGGTCGATGGCGTTGCGCAGGCTGTCGGCGTTAGAGATATCGATCTCGCCGGTCACCTTAATGGTGTAGAGCTCCGGCGTGGGGTTGGTAGAAATACCCAAATCCATGTATACGCTCCTTTACGTATTGAAAGTGCGAACAGTGCGTAGTCGCGCGTGCTAGGCGCGCTCGGCGCGTGCCAGCTCGGCAGCAACGAGTTTGACGGCCAGCACCAGCACGTCGAGCGCGGCCTCAAGGTCCTCGACCGTGGGATAGCTCGGCGCGATGCGGATGTTGGTGTCGCGCGGGTCCTTGCCATAGGGCCAGGTAGCACCGGCCGGCGTGAGCTTAACGCCCAGGTCGGCGCAGAGTGCGGCGACCTTCTGGGCCGAGCCCTCGGGACCATCGAAGCTCACAAAGTAACCGCCGCGGGGATGCGTCCAGGTGGCACAGCCCGTGTCGCCCAGGCCCTCGGCGAGCTTGCGCTCGACGGCCTCAAAGCGCGGACGCAGGAACTCGGCATGCTTTTTCATGTGCTCCCTAACCGCCTCGATGGTGGGAAGGAAGCGCACATGGCGCAGCTGGTTGAGCTTGTCGGCACTGATCAGGCCGGCCTTCAGGCGCTTGGAGAATTCGGCGATGACTGCAGGGCTTGCACCGATAAAGCCGATGCCGGCGCCCGGGAAGGTGATCTTGGACGTCGAGGCAAAGGCCACCACGCGGTCCTCGGTGCCCGCCGCGCGAGCGAGGTCAAAGATGTTTGCGAGCTCGTCGGTCTCGTCGTACAGGTCGTGCACGCAGTAGGCGTTGTCCCAGAAGATGCGGAAATCGGGCGCGGCCGTGGGCATCTCGACCAGACGGCGCACGGTGTCCTCGCTAAAGGTGATGCCCGTGGGGTTGGAGTACTTGGGCACGCACCAGATGCCCTTGATGGAATCGTCGGCGGCAACGAGGCGCTCGACCTCGTCCATGTCGGGGCCGTTGTCGGTCATCGCGACGGGGACGTTCTCGATGCCCAGATCGGCGGTGATACCAAAGTGGCGGTCGTAGCCGGGAACGGGGCACAGGAACTTGACCTTCTTGCCGTCGTGGGCGGCCTCGTAAGCATCCCAGGGCTCGCTGCCACACGAACCGCAGCGCCAGAACATGCCGGCGATGTCGTGCTCGATCAAAAGGCTCGACGAACCCAGCACGAGCGTCTGCTCGGCGGGACAGCCCAGGAACTCCCCTGCCAGCTTGCGTGCCGAGGGAATGCCTTCAAAGCAGCCGTAGTTGGAGCAGTCGACGTTGCCGTCGTGCAGATCGGCGTCGGCGTTGAGGATATCGAGCATGGGGCGCGAGATGTCCACCTGGGAGGGCGACGGCTTGCCGCGGGCCATGTCGAGCGTCAGGCCCTTGGCCTTGACCTCGGCGACCTCGGCTTTGAGCGCCTCGATGGCGGCATCGAGTTCGGTGGTTTCCATCTTCTGGTAGATCGTCTGCATGGGTGCGACCTTTCACGAAGCGGTACGTTGCAATTCTTCTAAGTATAGACCGCCACCGTCGCAACGTTATGAAGCCGTGATAGATTAAGTCCATCGCAATAAATTACGACATCCGGTGCGGCTTGGCTGGCTGCTCGGCGCGCCCAAGGAGGCACTATGGAATACGGATCGTTCCAGGCCGAGGAGTTCGGCGACCTGCAGCGCTTGGTCGACGGGCTGTTTTACGACCGCCACGCCATCGACCGCCTGGATTTGATCGTACAGGCCGAGATCTTAGACCTGGCACCCGACCTCATGGAAATCGTCAACCTTTTGCCACCCGGCTACTACGACCGCCAGTCACTTTGCGACCAGCTCAACTCCGCCTTGGCCGCCCACGGCTGGGGCGCCGTCTACGGAACGGTGGAATAGCCTAGTCGTCGGGGAGCAGTGGTCAAAAAAGGGCAAATATGAGTACTGTTACCTTTTTAGTGGCAGCGATTTTGGACCAAAATCGGCTGTTTTGGCCCCATGTGCCCTGCTCCGGACGATCTCCTCGACTATTTTCAATCCCAAACCTACTCGTTAACGTACAGACTATATAGTTTTGTCTATTATTTTTTGAACCCAAAATGAAACGCCGTTTGTGACAGTACTCACAAACGGCGTTTTTTGACCACAGGGGTGTCTGGCAGGCGGCCAGCACCGCCCGAATCCGCATTTTGAACGCGCCTAAACCGGTTCTGGAGCCGGCTTTTGCGCTCTTACTCGTCCTTGGACGCGGGATGTTTGCAGACCACGCTCATGTAGATCATGCCGAGCACGGCGGCGGTGACCGAACCGGCAAGGATGGCGGCCTTGGCAGCCAGAACCTCGAACTGAGCCGTCGGGAAGGCAAGACCACTGATGAGAATCGACATGGTAAAGCCGATACCGCCCAGAATGCCCACACCGGCGATCATGTGCCAGTTGACGTTGTGCGGCAGCTCGGAAATCTTAAGCTTGACCAGCGCGAACGTCATGCCAAAGATGCCAATCGGCTTGCCCAGCAGCATGCCAAAGTACACGCCGAGTGTCACCGGGTCGGTCAGCAGCGTACTCATGTCCACGCCCACCAGGCGAACCTGCGCGTTGACGAACGCAAAAATCGGCAGGATCACAAAGTTGACCGGCGTGGAGATCAGGCGCTCCATGCGAATGAGCGGCGGGGTCACGCGGTGCATGACGCGCTCGACCTTGGTGGTCGAGACGGTAAAGTCGTGCTGGCCCAGGATGTGCGCCTCGTCGTCGTAGCGGTCGTCGAGCAGCGGCAGGCACTCGCCAAGCCAATCGGTGAGGCTATCGAGCTTGACGCCGCACTTGGCCGGGATGGTGAAGGCCAGGATGACGCCAGCGAGCGTGGCGTGCACACCGCTCTTGAACATGCAGAACCACAGCAGCAGGCCCAGCACCGAATACGGGGCAAGACGATAGTGCTGCGTCTTGTTGAGCCACACGAGCGCGCAGGTCACAACCGCAGCGGCGCCCAGCCAAAACGGATTGGGGCTCTGGCCGTAGAAGATGGCGATGGCGGCGATGGAGATCAGGTCGTCGGCGATGGCGAGCGTCGAGAAGAACACGCGCACGCCGTTGGGCACGCGGTTGCCCAAAAGCGATAGCACGCCCAGCGCGAAGGCAATATCGGTTGCCATGGGAATGGCCCAGCCATTGCGGGCGCCGGCATGGTTAAAGATGAGGTAGATGCAGGCGGGAACGACGACGCCGCCCACGGCTGCCAGCATGGGGAGCATGGCTTGGCGCGGGTTCTTGAGCTCGCCGACCGTCATCTCATACTTAAGCTCGATGCCCACCAGCAAAAAGAAGATCGCCATGAGGAAGTCGTTGACGAAAAGCTCGACGGTGAGGCCGGCCGTAAAATGTCCCAGGCCCACGTACAGCGGGGTCTCCAAAAAGTGATGGATGGACTCGTAGGCATCGGTGTTGGCGCAGATGACGGCGGCGATAGCGGCGATCACCATAACGGCGGCGGAAATCGTGCCGTTCTCGGCGATGCGCTCCCAAATGTCGTGACGTTCGAAACGCTTGCGCTCGCGGACGTTGAACAGCTGCTCGGGTGCTGCCATGGGCGGCTCCTTTCACGGGAAGGCTCCCGTCTTAAAAAAGCACGGCCCGCCAAATCGGCGGCGCCGCGCTCTAACGTATTACGCTTACATCTAGCCTACCCTGCACAGATACCGCGCAAGCTCGGCCGGAAAGCGGAACCACAGGTTGAACATTATTTGCTCAACGGCACGGGCGCGCCTGTCCAAGAGACAACGCGGCGCGTGCACAAAAAACGACCGGAGCGCGGAGCGTCCGCGGTCCGGTCGTTGCGTTAGGTCAAAAGAACCTAGCAGGCGGCCATGATGGGGGCAGCGACCTGCTTCTTACGGGAGAGGACGCCCGGCATCCAGACGCCGTCGTGCTCGTCGGCAATGCCCAGGCCCTTCTGAGCAGCCTCGGTCTCGCCCTCGAGCAGGACCTGCGAGCCCTCCTCCATGATGTCGGTGATGCACAGGACGATGCCGTCGGCACCCTTCTCGGCGGCGTAGGCGCGCATGGCCTCGCGGATCTCGTCGATCATGCCGAGCGCACGGCTCTTGTCAACGGTCTCGTACTGACCGATGAGCAACTTCTTGCCGGCGGGCTCGAACATCTTGATGTCGTTGCCGACCATCTCGGCAGCGGTGAAGGAGCCGGACGGACGGGTGAGGAAGACCTCCATGCCAAACTTGACCGGGTCGACGCCCACCTGCTCGCCGAGCTTAGCGGCGACAGCGCGGTCGACATCGGTGGTGGTGGGGCTCTTGAGCATGAGCGTATCGGTCATCATGGCCGAGAGCAGCAGCTTGGCCTGGACGTCGGAAAGCTCAACGCCGAGCACGCCGGCGAGCTTGGTGACGATGGTGCAGCTGGAGCCCCAGGGCAGGCAGATGTAGTGCAGCGGGCCGGCAGTCTCGAAGTCGCCGATGCGGTGATGGTCGACAACGCCAAAGACCGTGGCGTCCTTAAGGCCGGCGACGGACTGGGCGGACTCGTTGTGGTCGGTGAGGACGACGAGCTGACCGGCATCGACGGACTCGATCACGCGGGGCTCGGCAATGCCGGCGTCGGCGAGCAGCTTGGCGGACTCGGCCGGAAGCTGGCCAAGGGCGCAGGCCTCGTAGGTGTTGCCGGCATACTCAACCTGGTTGAGCAGCTGAGACAGGACGACGGCGCTCATGATGGCGTCGTTATCGGGGTTCTGGTGACCAAAGACAAGAACGTTTGCCATGGATATCCTCCACTTGATATGTGTACTTGGACGTAGCTATGGTAGCACGCTGGCGCCGAGCCTTCGCAGACAGAAGGGCCGCGGCGCAATTTGGGGCAAGCCTGGGGGCCAAGTCTGTCACCTTTGCACCATGTTGGTGCAAAGTAACCTGACCCCCTTGCACCAGCTATTTGCCGGCGGCGCGCAGGGCTACGTAGGCGGCGCCGATGATGCCGGCGTCGTTGCCGAGCGAGGCGACCTCGATGGGCGTCTCGCGCGAGGCAGAAAGCGCGTACTGCTTAAAGTGCTCGCGCACGGCGTCGAGGTAGACGTCGGCCGAGGCGGAGGCACCGCCGCCGATCAGGAACATCTCGGGATCGACCACGTTGGCGATGAGCGCCAGGGCGCGACCGAGGTAGTCGGCCATGGTATCGGCCGCAGCCAGCGCGAGCTTATCGCCCTCGCGGCAGGCCTGGAACACGTCCTTGGAATCGGAGGGACCGGTGAGCTCGATGGGCTCGACACCCGCAGTCTTGCACTCGGCCAGATAGTTGCTCACCACGCCGGTCGCGCTGGAATACTGCTCCAGGTGGCCATGGCCACCGCAGCCGCAGGTACGCTCCTCATCGGGATTCAGGCACATGTGGCCGATCTCGCCGCCGGCACCCACAACGCCCGACACCACGTCGCCGTTGATGATGACGCCACCGCCCACACCAGTGCCGATGGTGACCATCACCACGTTCTGCACGCCCTTGGCAGAGCCGAGCCAGGCCTCGCCCATAGCTGCGGCGTTGGCGTCGTTCTCGTACTTCACGACCGCATCGGGGCAGTGCTCCTGGATGGCAATCCTCAGCTCGGGCAGGTTGATGGCAATGTTGGCCTTGACCTTGGCATCGCCCGAGGCAGGGATGGGGCACGGAACGGCCAGGCCGATACCCGCCACAAAGGCGCGCGGAATCTGGGCCTTGGCGACCACCTGGTCGATGGCCTCGGTCACCGCGGCAAAGCCCGCAGCGTCAACGATGGGAGGCGTGGGCACGCTGGCCTTGGCAAGCAGGTTGCCATCCTCGTCGAACAGGCCCTCCTTAACCGAAGTGCCGCCGACGTCGATGCCGATGTAGTACTGCTTAGGTTCCATGGGAGCCCACCTTTCTCGTTTAAACATTGCCTGTATGGTACCGCTCCCAAGGCAAAAACCTGCCAAAAAGGGACAAGTTTGTTTTGACAGGTTTTATCTGGGGAAATGCAGCCCTCTGGGATCTTGCCCGTTGAACGCAAGGGCAACTCGGTTTCGTCTCCAAGCGATGCATTTTGCTCGATGCAACAACCATTGAGGATTTCTGTTTAGAGCGCTCTAGCTCAATAAGTAAAGCGACTTTTAATAATATCCTTCTCGAAACTTTTCCAAAATGTAATAGAGATACTTAGATGTTGAATATACTTTCTTTTATACTCAATCGAGCTGGAAGGGAGGTTCCATGATTCCCAAATATGAATCGATAGCTGCGGATATTCGTCGCAGCATCGAGGATGGCGCCCTTAAACC